>JAMBLL010000001.1 GCA_023336765.1 Actinomycetes bacterium
AATACATCGGAGCAGTGAGATGACGGCGAGAAAAGCAGCAGCGTTCTTCGACCTCGACCGGACGATCATCGGCGGTTCGTCCGTGTTCATCTTCGGGATGGTCGCGTACAAAGGCGGACTGGTCACAAAGAAGGAACTGGTGAAGGACGCACAGAACGCCGTTGCCTTCAAGTTCTCTGGAGCATCAGATGACAAGACAGACGCCGTCAAGGACCGCATCCTCCAGGCGATCAAAGGAGTCAAGGTCACAACGCTGACCGACATGGCAGATGAGATTCTCCCGAAGCTGATGCACGACGTTCGCCGCGAGGCTCGCGGACTCATCGACCTCCACACAGATGCAGGGCGCGATACCTACATCGTGTCGGCGTCGCCCATCGAGATCGTCGGCACGTTCGCGAAGGAGATGGGCATGACGGGAGGCCTCGGCACGGTGGCCGAGATACGCGACGGCGTGTATACGGGACAGCTTGCGCAACCGTTCTGTTACGGTGAAGGCAAGGCCGATGCACTGCACCGGATCGCCGATGAGATGGGTTACGACCTCGAAGCAAGCTACGCGTACACCGACTCTGCGGGCGATCTGCCGATGCTCGATGCTGTGGGGCATCCCGTTGCGGTCAACCCGGACAACGCGCTCGAAACGATCGCCTACCACCGGGGGTGGCCGATCGTGGAGTTCTCCCGGACGAAAAAGAAGGTCATCAAGCGCACGACGGCGGCAACCAGCGCAGTCGCACTCGCTGGCTCCGCCTACGCTCTCGGCTGGTACTGGGGACGGCAGAGCTAGACAGGTCGAGAGCACAGAACACAGAGAAGAGACCAGAAATCAGAAATCAGAAATCAGAAGAAGAGTCGCTGCACTTGGAAGCCCAGGAGAGCTGAAGACGAGTCTTCCATCCGCGTTCTGCGCTCTGGGTTCTCCTCTTCCATCTGTGTTCTGTGCTCTGTGTTCTCCGATCTTTACGAAACGGAAGACGGAGAACGTCCCGACCCCGTTAGGTTTCCCTCTCAATGACAGACACCACAGACACTTCCACCATTACCTCGTTCGACGACCTCGGCATCGATGCCGACATCGTCGCTGAACTGGATTCCCAGGGCATCACCGAGCCTTTCCCTATCCAAACCATGACGATCCCCGATGCCCTCTCGGGTATCGACATCACAGGCAAGGCGAAGACCGGCTCGGGGAAAACGCTTGCGTTCGGTATCCCCATGATCATGAGAGTCGGCGCACCCCAGCCGAAGAAACCTCACGGACTCATCCTCGTACCCACCCGTGAACTCGCAAGCCAGGTGACAAGCGCACTCGAGCCACTGCTGAAAGTGAAGAACCTCACTGCCGTCGCTGTGTACGGTGGCGCACCAATGGGGCCACAGATCGACGCGCTCCAGGCCGGTGCATCGATCGCCATCGCAACACCGGGACGACTCCTCGACCTCCTCGAACGCAAAGCCCTCGATCCGCGAGAGATCTCGATCGTCACGATCGACGAAGCGGACCAGATGGCCGACATGGGATTCATGCCCCAGGTGCGCAGGATCATGGCTCAACTCCCGGAGGAGCGCCAGACGTTCCTCTTCTCGGCAACTCTCGACCATCAGGTTGGCGAACTCATCGACAAGTACATGACAGACCCCACCGTCTTCGAGGTCGAGTCTGACACCGAAACGGTCGACACAATGGAGCACCGCTTCCTGAAGGTCCACTACATGGACAAGGCGAAGGTCGTTGCTGAACTCTCCAGACACAACGACCGCATCCTTGCGTTCACCCGCACGAAAGCCGGCGCAGACCGGGTGGCCCGCGATCTCAAGGAGCTCGAAGTTGCAGCCGCTGCCATCCATGGAGATCTACCTCAACGAAAACGTGAACAGTCACTCCAACGTTTCGCGGATGGCGCTATCCGTGTGCTCGTCGCAACGAACGTCGCAGCACGAGGACTTCATATCGATGGTGTTGACGTGGTCGTCCACTTCGACCCGCCCGATGACCCCAAGACGTATCTGCATCGATCTGGCCGTACTGCCCGTGCGGGCGAAGAGGGTCTTGTCGTCACGCTCGTCGAATGGGACCAGGTGAACGAGGTTCTCGGAATCCAGAGACGTGCAAACCTGAATGTGCCGATCGTCAAGATGTTCTCCAACGATGAACGCCTTGCCGACCTCTCCGCATGGGAGCCACCACCAGAAGAAGCTCCCTTCTCCACGAAGTCGATCAAGAAGCGCAAACGCCGCGGGTTCTGAATACAGCCGTCAGCCGTCAGCCGTCAGCCAGAGACTGAGCGGCCTCACAGGGTGAGACCACTCAGTTTCGGTCGCTTCAGATTCAGTTCTGCCAGATCCAGTTGGTCTGAAGGATCTCGAGTTGACCGTCGCTGTCGGTCCCGATTTCGTATACGAAGGCCGAGTTGGCGACCACGACGTCATTCGATATTTCCAGGCCCCTTACCACAACGTACCTGCCGTCATCGTTATCGACGATGAGGAACGGCTCGGATGTCCATTCATGGTCCCAGCCAGGAACGCTGAGCTCTGCGGCGAGTTCCTCACCGGTGTACCTGTTCGTTCCGGCCAGGTGGTAGCCACCGATCGCGTACAGATCCAGGACCGAACCGTCGTTCTGATTGTTCGCAGTTTCCCATGTATCGAGTAACGCGGCGACATCTTCGGGAACCGCTGCCACCTGGTCATCTACCGTTGCCTGGTAGATCGCCCATCCGCCAAGGCCTATGGCGAGCAGAGCAAGTACGACCACCGCAACGATGAGTACACGATTCGTCGTATGAAGCTTCTGGACGCTCTTGTCCACTTGTGGTTTGTCTGTTGTCATAGTCATTGCTGACCCTCCGTTCGCTCCCCGTCCCGTTCTTCGTCCCTTCACGATCAGCCCAGCCATCGCGGCCAGCAGTGCTATCACCAAGCCGACCGCAACAACCCACAACCAACCCGTATCACTACCCGCACCTGGTGACGCTGCTATCGGTGCAAACCCGCTACCCGCGGGGATCAGCCGTGCCCTGAACATCATCATCACGCCGAGGGAGCCACCGAACACGACGATCGTTGTCATGAACGCGACCGCAACCACCCATGCTGGCCGAAGCCGATGCCTCGGAGTCGGATCGAACCGCGGGTTGGGGTATCGGCCCTCGCTCCCCGCACAGACGTCCTCTGGTGTGATCCGCTCGACAGTCGCATCGAAATAGTCGGCGAGTTGGCCGGTTACGTCACGCATCAACCGTCACCCCCAGAGCAGATCTCAGCCGCCCCAACCCGCGCTCTGCGTGGGTCCTGACCGACCACCGGGAAATGCCGAGCAGGTCGGCGACCTCCCGTTCGCTGTAGCCGAGGCCATGGATCAGGACCACAGCCACGCGCTGATGTTTCGTTAGCCCTCCAAGCGCCTCTGGCAACTCCGGTGCCATCCCGGAGACCTCGGCAGGGGACACCTGGGGGAAGAGCACCCTTGGCCGGTGGTACCAGCGCGCTTTGCTCTGGCCGACGCGATACAGGTACCCCGATGGGTTGGTCATGTTCTGCACCTTCTCCCAGTGCTCCCACGCCCAGGCCAAGGCATCTGCTGTGACATCGGAGCCAACTTCAGGCCCGTACGCAGCAGCAAGGGCGTACGAGAGCCGTGGCTCCACTTCCTTGACGAAGCGAGTGAAGGATTGGGTGGCCTTCGTATCGGTGTCAGTCGTTTTCATCACAACCCTCACCCTCCAAGACCATCGAAGGCGGGCAGGTGGGCGACAGATGCAGCATCACGATCCGGCGATATCTCATCGACTTTTCCAACCATGGACCAGTTCTCATCGTCTCACACAAACATCAACGGAGGAAGGACGAACCTGGACACTCAGCGGACACTCAGCGAGAGGGCCTCCGTCACTGCCTCAGGGAGTCGAGGATTTGGGCACAGTGTGCGCTGTCGGGGAACGAGGTCTGGGTGCCCGGTTTGGTCACGCTCTCCCCCGCACATGCCGTGCCGAGGGCGACGGCATCCAGTTCACTCATGCGTGATGAAAGACCGTAGGCAAAGGCGCCCACGAATGCATCGCCTGCACCGGTCGTGTCGACTGCCACTCTGGGTCGTGCACGAATACGGGAGACCGAATCATCCTCGTTGACAAGTGCCACACCATCCTCACCGAGGGTCACGAGAAGGCGAACCCCCGTGTGCCGAGCGAACGAAACCAGTGCGTCATCGACCGTCGCTTCGCCTCCAGCGAGCATGGCGAACTCGATCTCATTGGGAATCAACCAGGAGGTTGCCTCAATCAGTTCTCTGTCGAGTTTCGCCGCAGGAGCAGGGTTCAGGATCGAGACCATCCCTCGTTCCCTGGCTGCCCGGAACCCGGCGGCAGTAACACTCTGTGGGATCTCCAGTTGGCCAAGAACGACAGAGACGTCTGGCATGGACAGCACGGCATCTGCCGCCTGATCGGGCGTCAATGCATCGTTTGCACCCGGGATGATGATGATCCGGTTCGTCCCATCACCCTCCACCCATATGGGGGCCACTCCACTTGCACCCTCGGTGCGGTGGACAT
>JAMBLL010000002.1 GCA_023336765.1 Actinomycetes bacterium
CAGCCGTCAGCCGTCAGCCAGACCGGAGGGATACAATCTCGTCGCAGAGATCTGTTGGGCATTTCGTTCCGCCCTGAGGGATCACGGTCATGCCGAGATCGACCGCTTGTTGACTGATGAGATCCTTTCAGCGAACCGATCGTCTCACTAAGTTGGCAATCATGCGCTCTGGGTCATCGGAGGCGGCGCAGAAGTCCCAGACTGCTCTCTCACGTTCCTCGAGGATGACGTGGTCAACGTGTAGCGGCACTTCGGATGTACCTATCCCAGGACCCCCTCTGTCTCGTTCCTCGACATCTCCCCCGGAGGAACCGGGAGAGAAACCTGTTCTTGATCCTCCCTCGGCTCTTTGGACGGGGGAGGTGCCGAGCTTGCGAGGCGGAGGGGGCAAAACGATCCCTACCTGCGCATCCTCGAAGGATGTAGCACGACAGACTGCCAACGAGTGTCGCAAGTGTCCTCAAACCCAGCGTCGACCCGGCCAGAGAATTGACATGCATCGAACGAGCGTTGATGTCACACCATCTATCTCACAGGTGCAGAGTCCTACGACGTCACTACGTTCCGAAGCTGCAGCCATCAGTGCCATCGAGCAATCGTATAGGATACCCGATGAAGGAAAGTGGATCAGTGAGCGCGAACACATCGTCGAAATCGACAAGCGATTCTCCTGATGGCCCAGATGCAGTCGTCGTTGAAGGCGATGTTGTGACGACCGACGACTCCGAAGTCGTCGTGGTTGTTTCGGGCGGCGAGCACGGCGATGTCACCGATTTCGCCGAAGCTGTATCCGGGGCCACTCTCGATCAGGTTGATGAGCTTGCGGCGATCCGTGCCGAAAACGTGGAGCTACGCGATCAACTCAACGCCCAGCGGAAGCAGAAGAAACCAAAGGCTCGCTCGAAGGCGAATCCACTTTGGCGGAGGGTTGTCGCGGTTGCGCTGATCGTCTTCGCAATCCTGGCGACAGTTTCTGCGGTCACCGTGGTTTGGGCAAAGACCACGTTCGAGAATGAGGATCGGTTCGTCGAAACATTGACACCACTTGTGAAAGACGAGGACGTCGCGTCGGTCGTCTCGCTCGTCGTAGCGGCGGGCATAGTCGAGGCAACGGGACTCGAGGAAGCGGTCCGAGAATCACTTCCCGTCGAGTTGAGATTTCTTGCGATCCCTGTGACGAATGCATCCGCGGCTGTGATCGCGGCGGGCGCGAACGAGGTGATTCAGTCAGACGCATTCACGGAGATCTGGAAGCTGGCACTCAGGGGGACATACAAGGCTGCGAACGTGGTCATCAGTGGCAACGATCGCGCCATAGCGTCACAGAATGGCCAGGTGTCGATCAATCTGGACAAAATCGGTGACGCTGTCACCAAGCAGGTCGAGTCCACGGGTCTCGAATTGCCTGATGCTCGTACTCAGTTGGGTTCGATTGTTGTATACCAGGACGGACAACTAGCAACCGTTCAATCCCTGGCACAGGCGATCCACACTGGCGGATGGCTTGTCCCCCTCATCGCCATCATGCTGACCGTCGCTGCGATCTGGATCTCGAAGGATCGCAGGAGAACGGTTGCGATCCTCGGATTCGGTACCGCAATCGGTCTGTTACTCAGTCTCATCGGACTCCGCTTGGGGCGCAATGCGCTTGTCAACGCCATCGAGGATGTGAGCCGTAAGAGTGCTGCCGGTGCGACGTGGGACATTCTCTTGAATCGTCTGCATCAATTGACGTGGGCATTATTCGTCCTCGTACTCATAGTCGGGATCACAGCGTGGGTGGTGGGTCCTTCTTCGCTGGCGACAAGAACCCGGGAATGGGCGTCTGCCACGGTCAGTAGATGGCGAGGTCCCACCGAAGACCACGCGAATTCGTTCACCAGCTTCATAGCCGATTGGAAGTCCACGATCGAGGTCGTTGCCGTGATGCTTGGACTCCTGTTCATATTATTCGGGCCGTCACCGTCGGGTTTCTCCGTGTTGGCGACTGCAGCGATCGTTCTGGCGGCTGTCGTTGCTGTGGAGGTGCTTGCAGTGTCTGACACCGATCAGGCACAAGATGGCACTTCATAGGGGTTGGTGGATTCTGGGAGAGTAGGTCATGGCTCCTGGAGCCGGGGCCACTGCCGCCGCTCGCAAGGAACACGGGCGCGAGATACCAGAAGGACCGGAACTCGGATTCGACGGGGCGCAGGCCAACCCGCCAGCGCGAGAGTGCCCGACTCCCCGACGTCAAGCGAGTATCCGACGCGGTGTGGGCGGTACCGGGAGCTTGTCTAAGCATGTGAGGGTGGCAGTGTTGTGCGGGGAAGTATCAGCAGTCCATCGTGTGCGGGGTGCTCCACGACATCGATGCGATGGCCGTACGCCAGCGTGAGGTCAATGCTCGTGAGAACCTCAGGCGGTGCGCCAGAAGCAAGGACCGTTCCACCCTGGATCAGAACGACGTTGTCAAAGGCGGTGGCCATGTTCACATCATGCAACACGGCAACCACGGTGTGACTCCTGGCACGCAGACCCTTGATCTGTGCCATCACTGTTGCCTGGTGCCCGATGTCGAGCGCAGTCGTTGGTTCATCCAGAAGCACGATCGGGGATCTCTGGGCGAGAACCCGTGCGATCGCCACGCGCTGTTGTTCACCCCCAGATAGGGAACGAACCGGTCTGGTGCGAAGCGAACCTAGATCGAGATCGTTGATGGCTTCGTTCACAGTCTCGGCATCAGTATCACCTCGCGTTTGTGGGTCGAACCTATGTGGAAAGCGCCCCATCGCAACTACCTGTTCGACCGTGAAGGAGATGTTCGGCTCACGGCTGGCGTCGAGAACAGACCGCAATTTCGCTCGCTGCTCGAGTGAGATCGTTGTAAGTGGATCGGAGTCATACCAGATAGCCCCCCGAGACGGTACGATGTCTCCTGCGATGAGATGGAGCAGCGTCGACTTCCCTGCGCCATTGGGTCCGATCACCGCCGTGGTGGTACCGGTTGGTATCTCGAGCGAGATGCTGTCAACGAGCGAACGACCGTCAACGGTGTACGAGACATCCTTGATGGTCACCTTCATCGCGCTGTCTCTCTCCGGACAAGCCAGACGAGCACCGGACCGCCAACTGCCGCTGTCAGGAGACCGATGGGAATCTCGATAGGAGCCGCGATGGTTCGGGCCATGGTGTCGAACACAACAACGGCTATGGCACCACCGATGGCAGCCGCCGGGATGGTCAGGCGGTGGGTGTTCCCCAGCATCGGTCTGATGACGAGAGGGACGATGAGACCGACGAAGCCGATGACACCGCCGAGCGCAACTGCAGCACCGATTCCAATCCCGATCGCTGTGAACGCGAGCGGAATGTTGCGATGTGCGTTGAATCCGAGGTGCATCGACGCTTGCTCACCGAGGGTCAGGACGTCAAGGCCGGGACCCAACCACCAGAGAATCGCAATGGAAACGATGACGAGCGGGATGGTCGCTGCGAGGAGTGACCAACTCACACCAGCGAGGGAGCCGAAGATGAAGAATGACAACGTCGGCACCTGGGCATTGTCGACCAGTTGCACGAACAGGCCGGTCCAGGCCATCAGCGTGAGGCCTGCAGCGATCCCGACAAGCACGCCGACGATCGAACCGCTGCTCGCTGCGGTGAATCGTCTCGACATGAGTCCATAGCCGACACCTGCGGCGGCACCCAGGACCACAGCGGTCTCGGTGGACGCACTGGCGGGAGCGATCGCATATCCAATGGCGATCCCCAGGCCGGATGCTCCGGAAATCCCCATGAGGTGAGCGTCGACAACAGGTGTCCGTTGGATTCCCTGCAGGGCCGTCCCTGCTGCAGCGAGGGCTGCGCCTACCGACACAGCGGCGAGTGTCCGTGGCAGTCTCACACCTGACAGCACCCGACCAGAGAGGGATCCATCAGGTAGACGCCCCGTCATCCACGACAGGATCTCGTCGATCGGAATGGCCACTGCGCCGAAGGTCAGCGATACCCCCATGGCGAGGAGGAGGAGTGCCGACGCAAGGGCGAACCACCGTGTTGCTCGGCCAGTCTGGCTCAGGGTCAAGGTAGTACGCCGAGGTCTCTGAGATCGTTCGTGAGGGCAGCAACAGACTCGGCTACCCGGGGGCCAAGCGTCAGAAAGTCGCCTTCTGGGTATGCGAGGATGTAGCCGCTGGCACCTGCTGGTGTCTGAGCGATTCCAGGAATCCCGAGGAGTCCATCGATCCCACCGAGCGTCTCGAGGCCTTCACTTGGTACCACGATGATGTCGGGTGCAGCAGCGATCAATGCCTCAGGGGTCACGGGTATCGATCCATTGACACCAGAGAGAGCACCCGCGTCTCGCGCACCCGCGGCAGCGATCACAGGGTTGGTGACCATGTCGTTGCCGAACAGGAGCATCACGTCTGGACCACGTGTGTACACATAGGCGATGCTTGGCGACTCCTGAGATGGTGGGTTCGCTGCGCCAGCCTCAGCGACTTCCCCACGCAACTGATCGGCGAGGGCCTCAGCTCCAGCACGTGCATCGAGGATCTCTCCGAGTTGACCGATCTTGGCATACATCGATGAGAATGTCGTGGATGTCTCGAGAATGACCACAGGGACTCCAGCCGCGCGGATCTGGTCGATCGCGGACTGGGGTCCCGTCTGGGTGTCACCGATGACAAGTGTCGGGTTCTGGGCGAGTACAGCTTCTGTCGAGAGGAATCTGCCGATCCCCACCTTCGGGAGGAGTGCAGCTTCCTGGGGATGTACCGTTGTGATGTCAGTCGCCACAATGGCGGACCCTGCGCCGAGTTCGTAGACGAACTCAGTGAGGTCGCCCGAGAGCGTGACGATGCGCGACGTGTCGCTCACCGACGAGGCGACACCGTCGGATCCCGTGAAACTGGCGACCTGATCTCCGGTCGACAGTGAGCCACCAGGGGTACATGCTGCTGCCACGAGCGCGAGCGCCGCTGCGGCGAAGACCAGTGGGTGTGCACGATGCATCGAACGATGTTCTAGGAGGACGGACATCCGACACGGGCCGATGTCATGATGGAACAGAACATCTCCCGGGTGACAAGCCACGCGCCATCTACACGGATGGCATCACCGGTGAGGTCGGGGTAGGTGGGATTGCCAGAGAAGAGGAGATCGTATGTCACGCTCGCCAGGTCTCCACCGACGGTGATGGTCTTCGCTACGAGTCCGACGCCTCCGAGGGTTTCACCTGTTTCGGTGTATTTGGCAACGGTCTCTTCCAGACCGGATGGGTCGTCGATCAGTGGCGCCTTCTCTTCATACGTTGTTTCGCTCGAGAACACGATCTCGTAGAGGGCAGTGATCTCTGCGGCATCCTCGTCAGAGGCAGGCGCAAACGCCGATGTTGTGGTGGGTGTTCGGAGCGTCGTGGTGGTGAGATCCGCGGTGGTGGTCGTTGTGGTTGGCTCGACCATCGTGGTGGCAACACTCGATGCCGACGTGGTCGTGGCCTCGGCGATTCGTGACGCGTCAGAAGCTGATGAACAGGCAGTGGCCACTATGGCGATAGCTGCAATCAGAACAGATACTCGTTTCATCGTCGTGGCTCCTGAGTCGGTGGCTGACTCTGGAAGTACAGCACCGCTGATCGTCGACACGCTGTCGGCTCTGGCTTCTGAGGCGTCCTTTTCACTGTTGTCTGAATTCGTGTCGTACTGACGAGGTACTTTGATGGTGACTCGCACTTCCCTCAAAAGGGAAGTGTTATGGATCTCAACCTCATCGTCATCGCAGGTCGCCTGGCAGCAGAACCTGAGTTGACCACGTTCTCGTCTGGCGCACGGCTACTACGGCTTCTCGTAACGGTCAGAAGTCAGGAACCCCGTCGCCGTATCGACGTCCTCCCCGTCGTGATGTGGGACCCGCCAGACGACAGCCCGCTGGGCGAACTCACCAGGGGAATGGGTGTATGGGTCGCTGGAAGTGTGCAACGCCGATTCTGGTCAGCGGAGGCTGGCAGGACAAGCCGCGTCGAGATCGTGGCCCACGAGGTACAGCCACGCCCGGACAGGGATTCGAACGAAGACTCGAGCTCCGACGCTGCCTAGAGTTGTCACCATGCCTCACACCATCATCGCGGCAGCGTCTGACGCCGCAACAGCCTCTGGTGTTGCCGTTGCAGACCTTGGCGGCAACGCCGTTGATGCCGCTGTTGCTGCGATCCTCACGTCCATGACAACCGAACTCGGGATCGTGTCGCCTGGCGCAGGTGGATACATCACCATATGGCCGCCGGATGCCGAACCGTTGGTGATCGACGCATATGCGGAGATGCCAGGGCGAGGGAGAACGGGCAACATCGACCTCGATGTCCGAAGGATCTCGATGGGCTACGGCGGGGGGATGGATTCCATCGTCGGGTGGGGGAGCGTGGCAACGCCAGGTGCTTTCAAGGGATTCGAGTTGGCCTCCCAAAAGTACGGCAAGATACCGTGGGCCGAGTTGTTCCTTCCCACTGTTGACCTCCTGAGAAGTGGATTCCGACTCTCGGAAGCGAGCGGGTACTACCTCTCATATGCACACGACGCGATCTATGGATGGGATGACGAGACATTCGGCGACTACCACAGGGCCGACGGATCACCTTTGCGCGGTGGAGACACCGTCACGAATCGTCGCCTCGCTGATTGCTTCGAGGATCTTGCTCATGAGGGGGCCGATCTGCTGTATCGCGGCGATCTGGGCACGGCGCTCGCTCGTGCATGTGCCGAACGTGGTGGCCTCATCACGATCCACGACCTCGAGGAGTATGCCGCCGTGGAGCGGCCCCCGGCGAGGGTCGGGTTACACCATTGGGACATCGCGACGAACGCACCCCCTGCTGTGGGAGGGATCACGCTGTCCGCTCTTCTGACGCTCCTCGAATCCCACCACATCGCTGGATGGTCAGCGCACGAGGTTGCGCGTTATGCCGAGGCGCAGGACGCCGTGTTCAGCTTCAGACGCTTCGAACTCGATGGAGTTGGAGACCGGTTCGCCGGGGGCGATGCGATCATCGAGATGGCACAACGCGGTGACCTGGTCTCGATCCACCGTTCGCCAAGCACGGTTCATGCCTCAGCCATCGATGAATCTGGCCTCGCTTGCGCCATCACCGTCTCTGCCGGTTACGGATCAGGTGCGGTGATCCCTGGCACCGGTTTCGGTCTCAACAACTCCCTTGGAGAGATCGAGTTGATCTCTGAAGGGCTACACGCTTTGCCAACAGGTCAGCGTCTGCTATCGAACATGGCACCCACAGTCGCGCGGTCGCCCGACGGAGCGGCCCTCGCCATCGGTTCACCCGGTGCTGATCGGATCACGTCAGCGATTGCAACGGTACTGATGAACTATGTCGTGTGTGGCATGGACATAGGTGAGGCCGTCGACCATCCACGGATCCACGCCGAGGTCTTCGACGGGAAACCGACGCTTGCGGTCGAGCCAGGCGTTGACGTCTCAGAGGTCTCCGGCCTCGAGATTCGCGAACTCCCGGAGCTATCGATGTACTTCGGTGGTGTCCAGGTAGCTATCAAGACTGCAGACGGGAGCTTCATCGGGGCGTCCGACCCTCGCAGGACTGGTGCTGTCGGCATTGGCGGAGCTCGTGGCTGAGGTGACCTCGCTCAGCCTCCTTCGAGCTGTGCTCGACCCGGTGCGACTCGCCGTGCTCGGTGCGTCGGCTACAGGTCCGGTGGACATCACGGAACTGAGCGTCACGTTGAACGTGCCACGCGGGGATATTGCGCGAGCGGTAGGTGATCTCCGCTCTTCTGGCCTGCTGCGGCCTGATGGGTCCCTCGATACCGAAGCGCTTCGCACCGTTGCACGATCATTGCCCGATGGTTCAGGGGGGAAGGGTGAACCGGTTGAAGGGCCATGGACCGAGGAGGAGGCACAAATGCTTGGGCGTTTCTTCGCAGAGGGACGTCTTGTGGAAATACCGTCAACAGCGAAGAAGCGCAGGCTCGTCGTTGAGAAGATCGCTCTCGAATTCGAACCAGGCCGCAGGTACTCCGAAAGGGAGGTGAACCTGGCGATCCAGTTGATCCATGACGACTACGCATCGGTTCGACGCTACATGATCGATGAGGGGTTCATGGATAGGGCCGATGGGGCCTACTGGAGAACAGGGGGCCGATACACGTTTCCTGATTCAACCGACCAGTCCGACGAACGTGACAGGCTACCTATCGCCACCGAACGAAGCGGTGTCGTCCTCCGTCCGTACGAGTGGGGCATGATCGACGAACTGATCGAAGCCGCAAACGACGAGCGTATCCCGGTGTACATGGGCGAGCAATTCTCAACTCCGTACACCAGGCAGGCCGCCGAATCCTGGCTTGAGATCGCCACCGGATCGTTACCGCCTTTGCAGTACGCCATCTATGTCGATGACACGTTCGCCGGAGGTGTGGGCGCGTTCCTGTTCAAGGCGGAAAACACTGGTGTTGCTGAGATCGGTTGGTGGCTCAACCCGCAGTTCTGGGGCAAGGGCATCACAACGACAGCCGTGCAGGCGTTCATCGATGAGATGTTCGAACACCGTGGTCTCGAGAGGCTCTGGGCGCCGGTGATGGAACCGAATGTGGCGTCTGCGAGAGTCGCGGAGAAGGCCGGAATGCTGCTCGAAGGGATCGCGCCTTCGATGTACGTGAAGGACGGAGTACGGATGGATGGTGTGCATTTCGGTCTGACCAGGAATCAATGGGCGGATAGGTAGAGCGGAGTCGTTCCGTACCCTTGACCTGTGGCCACCTTCGATACTGCGACTCTCCGGAAACCGAGATGGATCCTTGCGGTCGTGTTCGGTCTGTTCCTCGGAGCCGTTTTCGTCTGGCTAGGACTCTGGCAACTGTCGCGCCTCGCTGAACGCCAGGATTACAACGCGTCCGTCGCGGAGCGTATCGATGGTGAACCACGGTCGCTCGCAGCTCTGGTGGGGCAGTTCGGTACCGATCCCGACGATCTTGTCGACCGTAATGCCGTGGTGACCGGTCGCTACATCGGCGCCGATGAGTTCTTCTCCGTGGGTAGGAACTATGACGGGTTGACCGGCACACTCGTGATGACGCCGCTCGAACTCGATGATGGCTCCATCATGATCGTCGTGAGAGGACTCGTACCCGTTGGGACTCCGGGACCCCCAGCAGCCGGATACGAAACACCGGATGGAACCGTGACGCTTACAGGGTTGATCGACGATGGCGAGGAACCGTTGCGGCTGGGAGAGCCAGCACCCGATGACGGGGTATTGAGCCAGATCAGCCGTGTCGATCTCGACTACATCGACACCTGGTACGACGGAGAGGTGCTATCGATCGATCTTGTGCTCGAAAACCAGATACCACCGAATCCGGGTAAGTCGCTCATCCCTGTACCGCGGTCAGAGCTGACGGAGGGCCGCCACCTCGGCTACGCGGTCCAATGGTTCGCGTTCGCCGTCATTGCGGTGGTTGGGATCACTGCTCTCGTGTGGCGGGCGGGCACCGAACGGACTACCGATGAAGCCTCTCGGGAGCCAGTGACTCTCGAGTGATACCGAATTCCGAGATGGAATCAGGCACCGAGTTTGTCAGGATCAACGCTGCGGCGAATTCGCCAAGAGCAGGACTCGTCTTGATACCGTAGCCCCCCTGTCCAGCGAGCCAGAAGAAGCCTGGGGCTGTTGGTTCGAAACCCACGACGGGGACGCGGTCCGTTGTGAAGGTTCGTAGACCGGCCCATGTGTTGAGGACGGAACGAATCGAAAGCTCTGTTGCGGTGTTGATCTTCTCGATACCGAGGGCAATGTCGATTTCGGGTGCTCGTGCGTCGACTGGATCGGACGGGAGTTCGCTTGCACCGGAGCCGAGCACATTGGGCCCCTCCGGCTTGAAGTACCACTGTTCGCCAGCGTCCACGACAAGGGGCCACCCCGACGATTCCGTACCGACATTGAAGGTGAACACCGACCGGAGGAGTGGGGTGAGACCGATCCGGTTCACACCTGCCAGGGCGGCGATCTGATCGGCCCACGCACCCGCAGCGTTGACAACGACGCGGGTGTTGATCTGGATGTCCCCGGCATCGATAGACCATCCTCCGTTGGTGTCCCTCGTGATTCTCTCAACACGTGCCGACGCGATGATCGGCTGGCCTGAAGACCGGATCGTCCGTTCGTAGCCGGACTGGAGAGCATGCACATCGATTTCGAATGCACCAGGTTCGAGGACCCCACCGGCAACACCAGACACATCGAACGCGGAACACCGGTCGACGACCTCTCCTGGTGTCAGGTGTTCCAAGGACGGCACAAGCGGGAGAAACGTGTCGAGGAGTGCACCGATCTGGTCTGGGTTCCGCTTGTTGGCCACGAACATCACCGGTAGAGGCGAGGCAAGGTCGTCTGTGGTGGTGAGGTACTCGCGCGAGGCCTTTGCAAGGCGTCGGATCGTCTCAGCACCGTAACACTCGGTGTACGCGGCAGCTGACCGGCCGGTCGCGTGATATCCGAGCGTTAGTTCAGCTTCGAGGACGACAACATCGCAGTGCGGTGCGAGCCACGCCCCCACAGACAGTCCGGCTATCCCTCCACCGATAATGGCTACATCGACCTTCATGGGGCGTACCGTACCCGGCTCCACGGTCATGTGCGTGCTGGCCCTCCGACGCTACGATGCACATATGACAGAAACGATCTACTCCACCGACGCGTACGCCCGCAAGATGATCGCCACGGTCGTACGAACCGACGTCGATGACAACAGGATCCTGCTTGACAGGACCGTCTTCTACCCAGGTGGTGGCGGCCAACCCAACGACCTCGGCGAGTTAACGATCGGGGACGACCACATTGCGGTGGTCCGTGTGACCAGTGACCGTGATGGGGTTTGGCATTGGCTCGAGGGCGGCCTGCCGAAGGAGGGTTCTGCGCTTGAGGGGTCTCTCGACTGGGACCGCCGGTACGCGCTGATGCGAACCCATACGGCATTACATGCACTGTGCGGCGTTGTGTGGAACCGCTTCCATGCACCGGTGACAGGAGGGAACATGCAACCGGGGGAGGGGAGACTCGATTTCGATATCCCGGACTGGACGGCGCAAGACCTCCCCATCGTCCAACAGGAGCTCAACGATGAGCTGGCGAAGCATCGTCCCATCGAGGTGTCCTTTCTCCCACGCGACGCAGCCGACGACGATCCCAGCCTGATACGCACGAAGGTGAACCTGCTTCCGAAGTTCATCGAGCAGGTACGGGTGATCGACATCGTCGGCCTCGACAGACAGGCCGATGGCGGCACACATGTCGGACAGACCGGTGAGGTCGGTTCGATCGTGATCCCCAAAGCCGAGAACAAGGGAAGAGGCTTCCGCAGGATCAG
>JAMBLL010000003.1 GCA_023336765.1 Actinomycetes bacterium
CGTAGGGCACATCGCCTCGTTGACGCTGCTCGTGACCGAGTGCAATACAACAACAGCTGACGAGTACGCCGAGGCAAATGCGACTGACGGACTTGCCGATAGGGAGGATTTCGACATCTTCGGCATCGACTGGCGCAACTCCAGATCTGGCGTACGATGAGGTAAAGGAAAGGGTGTTGATGTATCTACGTCTCTTCGTCACCATGGTCGGGCTCTCCCTCGCTGTCGCGGCCTGCTCCTCCGTGGACGGCAAACCCGACCAGTTCGACGGTATGACGCCAGATGAGGTTGGGTGCGTTGTCACCTACGGTGACAACGATCGACACGTTGTCGGTCCCCTCGGTCCGAGCGACTCCTGGGAGAACAGACCGAACGACTACACAGTGTTCCGTATCGCCCGAACAGCCCTTGATATCATCGTCGTTGTTGAGCAAACCGGTGGGGGGTCGAACTCATCTACTCCTCTCAATGACCTCCCAGCTGATGACATCGTTGCACGAGGCCCGTTCAGGGACGGCGGCAACCCCGGATACGAGATCCGATGCTGGCGCGGAGACACTTGATTCTTGATCCTTAGGGGTATAGCGAATAGGCAAATCCGCCCCAGGTCTGCGTTCTCAGAGCCCCCTCTGTCTCGTACCTCGACATCTCCCCCAGAGGAACTGGGAGAGAATTCCCTTCTGATCCCTCCCCCAACTTGCCGGGCGAGAGATCCCTTCTGGTTCCTCCCTCGGCTCCTTGGTCGGAGGGGGCAAAACCGTCCCTGTCAAACGAAACATGACGACTACTCACCCACCGGCCCCGCTTCGCTATAGCCCTCAGGCCAACAGATTGGGCGAACTAACCCAAGACTGCTGTGCGGCACCTCACGTCGATAGGGCCGTCTACGATCTCCGCGCGCCTTTCGAAGAGACACCAGCATAGTTTCAAGACGGCGAACTCGTTGCTGTCCTCGACTTCGAGGGATGCAGCATTGGAGATCCGGCATGCGACCTCATCGCAGCGTGGTGGCTGTTCGACCAAACCAGCCGAGACACGTTCCTCGGAACTATCGATCCTGACGAAGTCTCGCTCATCCGTGGCAAGGGATGGGCTCTCTACATGTGCATCGCCGGGATCCCGTACTACCGCGATACCAACCCCGGATTCGTCACGATGGCGAGGAGAGCCCTCACCCAGATCCTCAACACCTGACCTACCGACTGCGATACGACGACTTGACCATGTAGCACTACTTACATCCAATTAACAACATTTATACTTGATTGTGTCGTGACTGTCTGATACGATTCCGGTATGGATGCGAACAACCCCATCGACGCAGCAGACCACACGACAGACTCCCGATATGGGGATCTTCTTGCTGAGGTCGAGGCGATGTTCGACGATGTCCTGGAGAAGGCAACGATCGACGCCAAAGAGGATCTCGATCGTGCCTATGCGCGTCTGTTGGTGTTGACGAACGAACTCGACGAGCGCCGGATCACTGAGGGCGGGTACGGCCTGTCCACAACAGCGTGGCTTCAGTCAACGTGTCAGATGACTGGTCGTGAAGCATCAGGTACAGTCAAAACGGCACGGGCGTTGGCTCACATGCCACAGGTTGCCGACAGGGCTGTGACCGGCGAAATCGTGATGTCAGGCGTAAAACTGTTGGCGATGACCCGTGACCGGCACCCCGACAAGTTCGCTGATCACGAAGCAATGTTCGTGGACATCGCCATGCACGGCAATCCCAAAGATCTCCGCATTGAGGTGTCTGAGTGGGAACAGGACATCAACTATGACGAAGCACTCGGCAGCGCTGAGTATGACACATGGGGTAGGGAAGTGTTCTTTAACCAAACCTACGGTGGCCGGTGGAACATGCAAGCAGAATTCGGTGTCGCCGATGGTCACGTCATCAACACCGCCCTCCAGAGCTACATCCAGCGCTCCTACATCAACGGAAACGACAACACGTCGATCTATGAACGTCTCGCCGACGCAACTATTGCTATCCACCAGTTCTGGCTCGACCACAACACCACCATCGAAACCTCAGGTGGAAACAAACCCCACATCACCGTCACTGTGCCCTATGACGTCCTCACCGGAGCCAAACGGCAACTCCCCGAACTCGACGGCTACACCATCGACCCTGCAACACTCCGACGGTGGTCCTGTGACGCAGGCATCGTACGCATCATCCTTGACGGCGACTCCCAACCGATGGACGTCGGCAGACGAACCCGCACCATCCCACCAGCGTTACGCAGAGCCCTCGACCAAAGAGACAAAGGATGCGTATGGAACGGATGCCAGGTACCGGCATCATGGTGTGACGCCCACCACGTCATCCATTGGGCTGACGGAGGAGACACGAACCTCGAGAACTGTCAACTGCTCTGCCGAAAGCACCACACTTGGACCCACCAAGGTCGAAGACCCAGACCTCTCACTCCCCGTGAAATCGGACTACCCGTACCTGTGGGGACAAGCGATGCTGTCAGCAACCAGCACCGTTCTACTTCGTCCCAGCACCAACCCGAACCCTGATCAGTCCGGTACGCCCGTATCCCCAGATTCACTTCGATCTGCCTTGGTCCGTTCCGATGCCTCGTGCTCGATCACATGCTCGACACTCGGTTGATAGACCTCATCAAAGATCTTCGGCATGCCGGCCCCGGGCGGTCGCGGGTTGTGTTTGTTGTAGACCCAGCCTTTTCGGCCAGCCAAGCGGGAATTCGAAAGGGCGACGAAACTCAGAGCGACTGCAAGAACCCCGATCGCGATGAACCCGAACATCCACCGAGCATACTGCTGGCGACCATCGTCTTGAGTGCGTCGCTCGGGAGGTTCCGAGATCAGTCCTCGTCATTCTCTTTCGTGGTCACCTTCAGCTCTCCACCCTCCCATTCGGCCCGGAACTCGGAATGATGGTCCTCGTTCTCGAAGGTAACCCTCACCTCATCTGGTCCGGTGTCCTTCACCTCGGTTCCATAGCCTCCCTTCGGAACTGCCGAGACGTACGTCACGATGCCTGGAGAGAATCTGATGGTGACCGAACCGCCATCGAGAACGTACGTTTCGGTCTGCGTCGATGGCTCGTCCGGGGGCGAAGTTGTTGTCGTCGAAGAAGAGGTCGTGGTCGCCTGCGTCACGGTCGTCGTCGTAGACGACGCCGTGGGTGACGACGATGGCGCAGCCGTCGATGGCGGTGGCGTCGAAGTTGTCGAAGTTGTCGCCTCCGACGATACCGGTGCGCCAGATTGTGGCTGTATCGGCGATTCGTCATCTCCGAGGTCAACGCCACCGCCCGATGATGTCGATGTGGTGTCGCGGCCCTCGAGAATCGACGGTTCAGCTTCGACGGTCAGGAGCGTGGGCGTCGTTGAGACCGGTGAGACGGCATCATCGCTCGATTGGTCAGCATCCGCAAGCACCGAAGGGAGTACCACAGTGCCCGGCTGCTCAACCCGGTTGCGGACCTGCGCAATTGCCCCCCACGACAGACTCAGGGCGACCACAACGGTGAGCACCCATCCAGCAACGAACTTGATCCATCCCGGCATGTCCTGAGTATCGCATCGCCGTACCTATACCACTCTCCAGTGAACGTTAGAGATTCGTAAAGTTCTGCCGTGCAACCCTGTGAGGTTCACCAACGGGGGATAGGATGCTCACATGGTTTCCATATTGATAGTTGAGGATGAACAGCCCATTCGCCAGGCTCTTACCACGTTTCTCTCCGACTCCGGCCATTCGGTCGAAGCACTCGCTTCCGGCATGGATGGCATGCACCGAGTCACCGAAGGAGGCCTTGATGTGGTGGTCCTGGATCTCGGACTTCCCGACCTTGATGGAGGCCAGGTTCTCAAGATGATCAGAGCTGTGAGCGACGTCCCCGTCATCGTCGCAACAGCTCGCGATGACGAGTCGGAGATCGTTCGAATACTTCGAGATGGTGCGGATGATTACATCGTCAAACCGTTCTCAGGGGCTCAGCTACAGGCCCGAATCGAGGCAATCCTGCGCCGAACTGCAGACAAATCGGATACCGGGCCCATCCGGGTCGGTGACCTGAGGATCGATATCGGCAAGAGATCCGTTTCCATGTCACATCGGACCCTTGACCTGACTCGCAAGGAATTCGACCTCCTCGCCTACCTCGCCGAGCGTCCAGAGATCGTCGTATCGAAACGTGAACTGCTAGCCGAGGTTTGGCACCAACCGTACGGGGGTGCGGACAAGACCGTCGATGTTCACCTGTCCGTGCTCCGCCGGAAACTCGGTGAGACGGCACAGGACGCCAGGTACCTTCAAACGGTTCACGGTGTTGGCATCAAACTGGTCTTCCCTGACTCGTGAGACGTTGGCTCTCCCTGTATGCCCTTTCGATCACATCCATCGTTGTTGTCGCGTTCGTATTTCCACTTGGGATCCTCATCCGTGACCTAGCCAGCGATCGCGCGATGGCCGCTGCCGAACGCGAAGCCCAGACGGTCGCCCGTTTCGCTTCCACCGCCGACGGAGGAGATGCGTCGATAGGCATCCTCGCATCAACATTATCGGCGGAGCCGGAGACCACCGTCGTACTTGGTGACGGTTCCATTCTCGGTGCAGACCTTCCGGTAGGCATCGATCTCTCTGCGGCTCGTGAAAGGGGGCTGGCGTACCGACAGCCACTCGATGGCGGTGGCGCCGTCATCGTGCCCGTTGTTCGCGGTGTAAATGACACCTGGGTCGTGGTCGTAGACGTCCCCGAGGCGGCACTCCGGCAAGGTGTCACATCTGCGTGGACGATACTCGGAGTCCTGGGGATCGTTCTCATCGGGCTGGCATTTGTCGTCGCAGACCAGATGGGAAGGGCGGTGGTCAAGCCGATCTCCGACCTCGTTGACGCAACCAACAGGCTTGGCAAGGGGGAACTCACCGTGGAGGTTCAGCCATCAGGTCCCAGCGAACTCGCTGCGGTTGGTGTTGCATTCAACACGCTGACAGCAAGAGTGAGCACGCTGATGGACCGCGAACGCGAAACAGCCGCCGACCTATCGCATCGGCTGCGGACGCCCCTGACGGCACTGAGACTTGATATTGAGGCGCTTGGCAACAAGATCGACACGTCTCGCCTTCAATCTGACGTCGACGCGCTCGAGCGGGTCGTGGACCACGTCATCCATGAAGCCCGTAGACCCGTTCGCGAGGGTGGAGGGGCCATCTCCGATCTAGCGGCGATCGTTCATGAACGAGCCGCCTTCTGGGGATCACTGGCGGAGGACCAGAGCCGGCCATGGAGCGTCGAGGTTGGTCCCAAAGAGTGTCTGGTCAAAGGTAGTCAGGCCGACTTCGGTGCGCTCGTCGACGCGCTCCTTGGCAACATTTTCGCCCACACACCGCCGGGAACACCGTATCGGGTGACCCTTGATCCGGCTGGCGACGGAATGGTCGAACTGGGCATCGCCGATGAAGGTGATGGCTTCACCGATTCTGGGCTGCTTGAGCGCGGTTCAAGCGGGGCTTCCTCAACCGGGTTGGGAGTCGACATCGTGAGGAGAACAGCTGAGGCAGCGGGTGGAAGCGCCACCTGGAGCCTCGGAGTGCCGTCAGGGACCGTTGCAACAATCATCCTGCCGAGCTCTGGCACCGGGGACAAGACCTTCCAGAAGCGGGTTACCTCACACGATTCCGGGAAATAGAGACTTCTCTAACACTTGGCGGAGGACTCCCGAAGGTTGATGCATGCATCCTTGTCTTAACTCATCTGCCAAACAGGAGGCATGAACATGTTCAGGAGAATCTCAACAATATCGATAGCGAGCATCATTGCGGTGCTCATGGCTGTCGGCGTCGGAATGGCTGCAACACGAACGACAACGTCCACATCCAGCACGACGTCAAGCTCGCCAACGACATCCACACCATCGGCCACCATCGGTGGAAGCGAATCCGTCACATACCAGGTGGCGGACGCCGGCACGATCACCGTCTCATCCGACGGATCGATGCTGTCGGTCATCGCGACAGATACGGCGCCCGGTTGGAGCGCCGAGATTGAGATCGCGACGGGCATGGAGGTCGAAGCCGATTTCCGGAACGGGTCCACAAGAATCCAGTTCAATGCCGAGATCGAAGACGGCGAGGTCCGCGTACGGATCCGAACTCGAGCCGACGATGGCGACGCCAACGATGATCCATCCAAGAAACCATCCACCTCGCTCCCGTCAAGCACCTCCACGTCGATGCCATCCACCACGTCGATCACTGTTCCATCGAACAGCGGCACGACCGTGACATACCAGGCAGGCGATGGGGGAAGTGTCACCGTCAGCGCCTCATCGGGCAGCCTCTCGATCCTGGCAGCTGTCCCCGCTTCGGGATGGAGCGCCGAGATCGAACAATTCACGGGCATCGAGGTCGAGGCTGATTTCCGCAACGGTGATCGCCGCATCCAGTTCGAAGCCGAACTCGAGGACGGCCAGGTGAAGATCAAGGTCCGGGACCGGGTCGACGGGCGCGACGACAACAGCGGATCCCACGACAATGACGACGACAACAGCGGATCCCACGACAATGACGACGACGACGACAACAGCGGATCCCACGACAATGACGACGACGACGACAA
>JAMBLL010000004.1 GCA_023336765.1 Actinomycetes bacterium
CACCACCAGTACGCCCGGTTCACTTCTTATGTACCCATACCATGCCAGAATTCCCTTAGCTTGTCAATTACCATTTCCAGCCGACAGCCGTCAGCCGACAGGTAGGAATCTCGCGACTGGATCTTCGTCAATCCGTGCTGTGCGGCGTGCTAGGTTCAAGTGCCCCAACGCGAGGAGTGCAGATGACCGACTACAAAGAGTTCAACGCAGGCATCATCGAGGAGTTCCGCTCGAACGAAGGCAGAGTGGGAGGTATGTTCGAGGGCGCACCGCTGATCATCCTTCACACGACCGGCGCCCGCAGCGGCGCTGAACGTCTTGCGCCGCTCATGTATCTGCCCTACGAGGACCGCATGTTCGTCTTCGCATCCAAAGCCGGGGCACACTCACATCCCGATTGGTACCACAACGTCAAGGCGAACCCGTCGGTCTCCATCGAGGTTGGAACCGACACGTTCGGCAAGATTGCAGTCGAGCTCGACCCGGATGAGCGAGATCGGATCTACGCTGTTCAGGCATCGCTTGTTCCCCAGTTCGCCGAGTACGAGGCTGGCACGGACAGGGTGATTCCTGTCATTGAACTCGTGTAGAGAGGACCACCAACGCCGATCAAGAGTCTTGCAGAGGGTTGTGTTTGGATTCCCTGTCACACAGGCATGGCACAATCTCTCGTGTGAAGGACACAAGCACCATCGAACCGAGGCGTGGACGCCGACTCGGTGGTGCAGACATCGGCCTCTGCCTCACTCGGATCCACCATGATCGGTTCACACCGGCAGTGCCGATATTCGATGAGGTCCGCTCACGGGACTCTGCGCGCGGACACGAACACGAGGCCGATGTTCTCGCTGTCCTCTCGAGCCAACACACATCGATCGCCTCGATAGAGCAAGGCAGGACCGCAGTCGAAGAGACGCTTGCCGCTATGGCCTCAGGTGCTCGCCTCATCACTGGCGGCCGGCTTGAGTCACAAGACGGGATCTCGGTGGGCGCACCAGACCTTCTGGTGTGGCTCGATGACGGTTACGCCGCAGTTGAGATCAAGAACCACAAGATTCTCGGAACGAACGGGATCGTCGGTACCGTCACGTCGCTCGCAGATATCGCTCAACCGTTCGGTGATCCAGTCAAGTTCAGAGGCAACAGACGCCGCGACCTTCTCCAGGTCGCTCACTACAACCGACTCGTCGGTGAGGCCGGCTATGCGGCAAGTGCCCCGCTCGGTGGTGTCATCGGATCTGAGGAACCGTACGGTTGTGTTTGGGTCGACCTCGCACAGGGTGACCCTTCGATCGATCTCGAGTACCAGACGATGCTGACGGCCTCACTAGTTGCGATAGAGGAAGGAAGCCGTCATCGGGGGTCTCCCATCAATCCTCCATGGTGGCGAACCGAATGCAAGCGGTGTGACTGGTCGGAACTCTGCTCTGGGCAACTCGCTGCTGTCAACGACCCCACTCTCCTTTCCAGGGTCGACGCCGACAACCGCAGCGCACTGGCCAGCGATGACATCACCACCATCAACGATGTTGCGAACCTCAGCCCGCAAGATGATCGGCTTCCGAACAGGTCCGTTGTTCTCCAGGCCAGGGCGCGAACCGCAGGACAATTGCTGCGACAAGACGATGGCGATGGGGCGCTCCGCGTTCCCTCAGCACACACCGAGGTCGACTTCGATATCGAAACCTATGGCGGTGTGATCTATCTCGCCGGATTCCTCATCACAACCGATGGGCAATCGACTTTTGAACCGGTCTTCAACTGGGGCGGAACCCCACAGGCCGAGGCCGCCGTGGTCGAAGAGATGTTCAACAAGCTGGCATCGCTGTCTGGCGACGATACGATCGTCCAGCACTGGACGAACTACGAACGCCGGATCCTCACCGAAGCTGGCGAACGGCACGGACTCTCCATCCCCGGATACGCAACGGTCGATGAATGGTTCGACGCCCATGCGGTGGATCTGTGTGATTGGGCGCGCAAGAACCTCGTGTCGCCCAATGGCTACGGTCTCAAAGTGATCGCTCCCTTGTGCGGATTCGAATGGCGCGACGACGATCCCGGCGGTCGACAGTCCGAGATATGGTTCGAGCACGTCCTCGCCGGGGACGACGAGATGAAGGCCCGCCTCCTCGAGTACAACGAGGACGACGTCGTCGCCCAACTAGCGATCCGCCGCTGGCTCCGTTCCAAAGATGACGGCACAGGCCCCGGCTCCACCATCCCCTCCGTCCACAACTGGCCGCTCTAGGACTTTGGCGTCCAGAACCGCAACATGTTGCAGTTCTGGACGCCAAAGTCCCAATGCGGAGCCGTGTGTAGGATTGGGGGATGGTATGGATCATCGTTCTTGTCGTAGTTCTCATCATCGGGTTCTTGATCGCCCGGTCGTACAACAGTCTCGTGGCGAAACGGAACCGTGTCGACACCTCATGGAGCCACGTCGAGGTGCAACTCCAGCGGAGATACGACCTCATCCCCAATCTCGTCGAGACGGTCAAGGGCTACGCGACACACGAGAGCGGGACCTTCGAACGCGTTGTGACAGCACGAGCCGCAGGACAATCAGCCTCCGGCCCCGCCGAACAAACCCAGGCAGACAATCTCCTCACCGGGGCTCTCCGCCAACTCTTCGCCGTGGCTGAGGACTATCCGGAACTGCGTGCCTCTGAGAACTTCGCAAGTCTGCAGCGCGACCTCTCGGACACAGAGAACAAGGTCGCCGTGTCACGCCAGATCTACAACGACACGGTGCTGACGTACAACAACGCCGTCCAGCAGTTGCCGTCGAACATCGTTGCCTCGGTCACCGGGTTCACGACCAGGGAGTTCTACGATGCTCCAGAAGCAGCTGACACTGCCCCCGAAGTCAGCTTCTAGCATGCACACCAGGAGAGTCGCCAGGCTCATCCTGGTCCTCGCCACTCTTGTCGGGTTACTTCTCCCTGGGACTGCGGCACTCGCCAAGTCATACTGGATCAACGAAGCTGATGTCTCGATCGTTGTCCGGGACGACGGATCGCTCCTCGTTACCGAACTGATAACGTTCGACTTCTCGGGCGACTTCACCGGTGCCTTCCGCGACATCCCGCTCCGCAGGGGCGAAAGTATCGAGTCCGTCACGGTCAGCGACGATACGGGTGCGTACGCCCTCGGTGGCTGCACACAACTGGGGTGTTCCTCGCCAGCTGGCACATACGGAGTCGTGTCGAACGGTGACGATGTCAGGGTCGTATGGCATCACGATTCCCGGGACGAACGCCGGACTTTTGAGCTGTCGTACACGATGCTCGGTGTGGCAACCGCCTATGACGACGTCCTCGATGTCAACATGCAGGTGTGGGGAGACGAGTGGCCTGTGGGCGTCGACAGGATCACCGCCGAAGTGATCATCCCTGGCCAGCCTGAGCAGGGCACCGTGTACGTGTGGGGCCATCCGTACGACATCGACGGTGAAACATCGTTGGGCGATGACGGCATCTCCCCAAGTCTCGAAGCGGACAACGTTCCGTCGGAACGTTGGGTCGAGATCCGCACGGCGTTCCCTATTGATCTTCTCACCTCGACATCGGGAGCTACCGTCGTTGCGGGCGATGGTCTTCAGCAGATCCTCGATGAGGAGACGGCATTCGCACAGAGCACGGAAGCCGCCACAAGGAATGCGGGAATCGGGCTTGTCATCGGATTAGTGCTGCTCCTTGGTATCAGCGTTGGTGTCGGGCTTTTCGCGTACCTGCGCTACGGCAAGGAGCCGAAGGTTGACTACGACCGTGAGTACGAGCAGGAACCGCCAACCGATCTGACACCAGCGGAGGTTGGAGCATTGCTGTCCCAGGGTGCGGTCGGAGAGAAGGAGTTCACCGCGACCCTCTTCGACCTCATAGGCAAAGGGGCCATCGATGCTCAGCCCACACAGGTTGTGAAGTCAACGTGGGGCGGCCTGCGGACCGAGACGGTCACAGATCTCGAACTCTCTCTTGGCACAACCGCAACAGGACTCCGAGATTTCGAACAATCGGTCATGACGGTGGTCAAGCGGGTGCTTGACGAAGGGCCTCAACCACTCACTGAGTTCCGCGACAGGATCCGCGACGATGCGCGGCTGAACTCCAAGACCTACGACTCCTTCCAGTCCAATGTCCTCAACGCGATAGTGCGGGGCAAACTCCTCGACACTCGGGGAACCGCTTTCGGTGTCATGCTTGTTGTCAGCATCGCCGTGGTAATCGGGATCACATGGTTCCTTCTCCCCAGGCTCGTGGGCAACCAACCGGGCGGCCCAGCGCTCGCCATCATGATCCTCGGTGGGATGATCCTTGGAACTCTTCTCCTGGCCGCG
>JAMBLL010000005.1 GCA_023336765.1 Actinomycetes bacterium
CTATCCAGGGACGAGATGGCACAACGAGCAGCCCTCGACATACCGGACGGGTCGTATGTGAACCTTGGCATAGGGATCCCCGAGCTTGTTGCTGCTCATGTTCCTGAAGGTAGAGAGTTCATATATCACACCGAGAACGGACTGCTCGGCATGGGCCCGTCTCCCCAGGAGGGTGAAGGGGAGCCTGAACTCATCAACGCGGGCAAACGGCAGGTCACCACGATGCCGGGCGCGGCGTTCTTCCACCACGCCGACAGCTTCGTCATGATCAGAGGAGGCCACATTGACCTATGCGTCCTCGGGGCGCTCCAGGTGTCCCAGGATGGAGACATCGCGAACTGGTCGACCGGCGCACTCGATGCGATACCGGCCGTGGGCGGTGCGATGGATCTCGTTGCAGGGGTCGAGACGATCTTCGTCATCACACAGCACACCACACGAGACGGGGATCCGAAACTGGTGGCTTCCTGTACCTACCCGCTCACGGGCCCTGGTGTCGTGGATCGGATCTACACGAACCTCGCTGTGATCGATGTGACGCCCAACGGCTTCCAACTTGTCGAACTCGCACCCGGTGTGGACTTTGACTACGTGGAGGCACGAACGGGTGCGCCACTGCTGCCCATTGTGTCCACTGCAACCGAAGGAAGGTGAATCGGGTCATGACTGCCGAAACCCAGATAGAGGCGTCCCTGAGCGCTTCGCTGTATGAGCGGGCGTCGAAAGTCCTTCCAGGAGGTGTCAGCCGTAACACGGTGCTCGGTGTGCCTCATCCTCTCTACGCAGACCACGCTGCTGGCTGTCGCGTGATGGACATAGAAGGGGTCGAGCGGATCGACTTCGCCAACAACATGGCCTCGTTGATCCACGGCCACGCGCAACCAGCCATCATCGAAGCGGTCACGGCACAACTCCACAAGGGAACGGCGTTCACGCTCGCAACGGAAGTCGAGGTCGACTTCGCGGAACACATGTGTGGTCGCAGCGAATCCTTCGAGATGCTGCGTTTCGTCAACTCAGGCACCGAGGCGGTGATGGCTGCGGTGAAGGCATCGAGGGCATACACCGGTCGATCCAAGATCGCGAAGGTCGAGGGGGCCTACCACGGCCAATACGACTACGTCGAGGTGAGCCAAACGGCGAACCCATCGAACTGGGGGAGTGACCGTCAGCCAGTTGGTGTTCCCGTGGCCCACGGAACGCCGACAGGGGTGCTCAACGATGTCGTGGTCATTCCGTTCAATGATCCAGAAGGGGCCCTGGCGATCCTCGATGGACACAGGTTCGAGCTTGCGTGTGTGCTGGTTGATCCCATGCCGCATCGTGTGGGGTTATCTCCAGCAGAACCGGACTTCGTCGCTGCACTGCGCGACTGGACGACACGAGACGGTGCCCTACTCGTGTTCGACGAGGTCATCACCTTCCGATCGGAGTACGGCGGTTCTCAAACCTGGTACGACGACCGTCCTGATCTGACCGCAATGGGGAAGCTCATCGGCGGGGGATTTCCCGCCGGAGCGGTTGCAGGGAGGAAAGATGTGATGGAGGTCATGAATCCCCTTGCGCACCGGGTTCTGTTCCCGCATTCGGGAACCTTTTCCGCGAACCCGATCACGATGACCGCGGGGCTCACCGCAATGGAGCTTTTCGATCACGATGCGATCGAGTCCGTCAACGAACTATCCACGAGGGCGATGGAAGGCATCGAGGAAGCGATAGGCCGTACCGGCATCGACGCGTGTGTCACCGGCCGTGGATCGATGTTCAGGGTGCATCTCAAGGAACATGCTCCCCGCAACTACAGGGAAGCGTATGCCGACGAGAAGGAGAGGGCCCAACTCAAGGTGCTCCTCGACCATCTCGAGGATGCAGGCTTTATCATGATCAACACCTGCTCGGCCACGATCTCGACACCAATGGGCACCGACGAGATCGACGCCCTCGTAGAAGCCATGGAATCCGGCTTCACCAAACTGATGTAA
>JAMBLL010000006.1 GCA_023336765.1 Actinomycetes bacterium
CATGTAGTGACCCCGACGCGGAGGCCTTCGGTTGCACAACGTCGCAGAACCGAGATTCGGAGTCGGACATGCGTGTTTCCAGGCTGTCGGATGTCATCACGACAATGCGACATCGATCACACCAAGGCCGTGGCTGACGGGGGCGAAGCATGTGACTGCAACCTCGCACCACTGTGCCGACACGACCACTGCATCAAGCACCAACACGGATGGACCTATCAGAGGCTTCCCGACGGTACAACACAGTGGACGACTCGACTCGGACATACCTACATCACGAATCAGATGCCAGAAACCAGATACCAGAAACCAGACACCTGATGCTGACGGTGTCCGAGGGATCTGGAAGCGAGCGTACGAACGATCTGGATCCTTAATGCTGGGACTGGGAACGTCAGAGGGCGAGGACGCCCTGGACTTCGCGGATGAGGTGCATTCGCATCGCGGTGACGTCCGAGGTGCCGTCGAGAAGCTTCTCGGTTTCGACGAGCATGTCGGCAAGTGGGACCGTAGAGACCTGGGGATCTTGGGTCTTTGTGCCGATGTTGGATTGCCAACCGACCATCACGTCGGTGGTCCGTGCTTCGAGCGCATCCAGGGCGCCCAGGGCGAGCCTGCCTGCTATCAGCCGGTCGTGAAATGTTGGATGGCCGCCTCTGACGAGGTGCCCGAGCACGATCGTACGGACCGAGACGTTGTCCAGATCTGCGACCCTTTCCTTGAGTTGGTCTGCGAGGAGAAGCGTTGGCGTTGGCACACCTTCGGCCTTGATGATGAGGACGCGCCGTTTGCTGCGATCGGTGGCGAAGGAGCGTCTGAGCAGGCTTTCGAGTTGGTCGAGGATCTCATCGGTATCGAGAGGCTGCTCGGGGAGGAGCACCGCGTCGGCTGTGGCAGCGACAGCAGCAGCCATCGCGAGGTAGCCGGATCTCCGCCCCATGACCTCGAGGATGAACGCCCTCTGGTGGGAGCGTGCAGTGTCAGATATCCGATCGCACGCCTCGATGATCGTGTTGAGTGCCGTGTCCACACCGATGGCATCGGTGCTACCCCCGACATCGTTGTCGATGGATGCGGGGATACCGACCACAGGGACGTCACATTCGTTAGCAAGGAGATGCGCCCCGGTGAGGGAACCGTTCCCTCCGATAACGATGAGGCCGTCGACTCCAGCGTGGCTCATCCGTTGGGCGGCCTCGGCCCGGCCTTCGGGTTCCATGAACCGGGGACAGCGAGAGGAACCGAGGAACGTTCCTCCTGTTCCTGCGAGCCAGTCGAGCCCAGAGACGGGCGCAAGTCCACCTTCGTCGAGCTCCCTCGTGAGTTCCTGGAAGTTGCCATCGATCAACCCGTCGTATCCAGCTTCGGCACCAACAACGGAGATGTCCCGTGCAGCAGCAAGCTTGATGATCGCCCACACAGCGGCATTCATGCCAGGGGCATCACCACCGGAGGTGAGGACGGCGATCTTACGCATCGAGGACATACGCCGATTGTAGACGGAGGACCATGCCCCCGCTGAGATGCTCCTGGTGATGCCAGGAGCATCTCATTCGGTCAGACCTCTACGCGGGAGTCGACTAGTGGAGCTTGCCCTCGTAGACATCCTGTACGCCGATTGGCTCGGGACCTGGACCGAAGAGTGGGAACGCCCCATACCCGTCGCCGTTGCCCTTCAGGTCCTCGTAGGCGCCCGTTCCATCCACAACGACCCAGTTGAACGTTGGGTAGTAGGTGATATGTACCTGCAGTTTGATCAGGAACGTCCCGGTGTCATCATCACACGTGAACTCCTTGACGATCTGGAGGTTGACACCGTTGGGCGACTGTCCCATCTTTGGTGCCGCCTTGGTGTAGATATCCGCCACGGTGCCACCCGGGCACATCGCACCGGAGTCGATTGCTGGCCCGGTTGCCGTGAAGAAGCCGGTTCCTGCATCCGGTCCTGCGAAGTACGCTGGACCCTCGAATGTCACCTGCTCGGGTGTCGTTGCACCGGCTGCGCCGATAGGTAGAGCCACCAGGAACAGAGCAGCGACAGCTGCTATCAGAGTGAGTTTGCGCATGTAGTTCCTCCCTTTCACACCGCTGATTTGGTATCCGACGCGCTCACCCGTCACCCCTTTCGCATGTCCGCACGTCACCTGACATCGTCTCACCCCCGCCGCAATTCGACAAGGAAAATCGGTCGAAAGGTGTCTGGAACTTCCACGTCACACAACACCGGGACTATTTGTGCGTGCTGATCGTCCAGGAGGAGAAGATGCTCAGTTCTGGCTCGAACAGTGGACTGGACTCTCTGATCATGCCTCAACCTCGTCGAGGGTTGCGTTGTCGATAGCCCCGGCAAGTTGCGACATGCAGACCTTGCTAAGGATCCGGCTCGGGCGCAACGGTCAACCGATAATGACGGCAGCGTCAGAAATCGCTCTGATCAAGCCAAAGACCAGCACGCCGACGGTGCCGAGGTAACCGAAAACCGCCGCGAACTTCTGTACCGATGAGGGCGGGCGTTCGACAATGGAGGCGAGCCAGAAGACCAAGGTGGCGACGAAGACCACCGCGAACGACATCGTCGCCCGCACGGGCGGATCGCAGTCGCAGAGTGGATCACCTCCACTGAGCAATGCTGACCCGGGTGCGGCGAATACCAGCAGGCCGAGCACGGACAACGCTCCATACACGGCCGCAAGGCTCTTCGAGTGTTGTTCTTTGCCCGGCATCCACTCATTGAGAAAGGAGAACACGGAGTCGATGACGAAGCCGAACGCAAGGAAAAGGCCGAAGATGAGCGCCACAAGCAGCTCGCTGTTTCTCAAAATGATGAAATCAACGTTGTCGGTGTTCATCATGTCAGACGTTGCGCTGCCAAGGCTGAACAGCACCACACCGAAGGCCATTCCACGCCAGCGACCTGCCCACGCGAGCCACGGCCTGAATGCCAGGTAGACGGCTGTACCGATGACGCCGGTGAAGATCCCGATGAAGAGGATGAGGAAGATCGTCCCTTCGAGCGTGATCTCACCGACGGTGAACCCAGCCTCGGTCTGCATGCCGGCCCCTCGCTCTCCAGCGACCGCTCCCGCAATTCTCATGAAGAGCCGTCCTCCGACACCTCCCACGAGGATACCCGCCGTCAAACCGGAGAGTCCGCCAACGGTGATGTGTCGAAAGAGTCCGAAGACCGAATCAAAAGGGGCGTGCGGAATCCACGCTGTGCTGGCCCCGGTCGTTCGAGTGGCAGTTGCGCCCATCACCTGCACCCCTGAGATGCGTTGGGAATTCAACCCTACACGACGCATCCGCGACTCGGTGGGGCATTCCTTTGCGTATAGAGCACATCATGGGAGAACTCTCGGACCCTATCCGACCGCCTGTACGGCGCTCGTTTCGACCGATGTGGTGCCGGTCGAGGTTCCTGCTCCGGCCGCAAGATCGTCGCGTAGGGTTGTGAGCAGCCTGCGTCAGAGTGGGGTCATGTATCGAGGGAAGGCGAATGTATGAGACGACTGTTTGTAATGGGGATGGCGATTGGGCTTCTGTTGGCGATGGCGGTTCCGGCCCTGGCGGCCAAACCCCAAGTTGTGGTGGACGAGGATTTCGCCAACGACTTCACCATTCCGGGAGGCGCTCTGTGTAGCTTCGACGTGAATCTCGTTGAATCCGGTCACGAGAGGATTACCGAATTCTTCAACAACGACGGCGAGTTTAAGACGGCTCACGTCCAGGTTCACGGGACAAGTGAGTGGACAGGTCCTGGTGGAACGGCAACAGAGCACTGGGCGTGGAATGGCATCTTCGATGCAGAGACGAACACGTTCACTCAGAACGGCAATGTTTGGAACTTGCACATGGGTGCGGGCGGGGTCATTCTGCACGACAAGGGTCAGATCACGTTCGACGAATCCACAGGTGAGGCGATCAGCATCAAGGGACCGCATGACGTCTGGGATGAAGGCCTGGGCGCACTGTGTGACGCAATCGGCTAACGACAATCGAGGCTGATCGGAGAAGGGGTCCCACGAACCATGTTGTGGGGCCCTTCTTCGTCGTCAGATCGGAACAACGAGGCTCGGAGCCAGATCCGCGTATCACGTGTTGCAGCACCCGAACGTCTGTAGTGACTTCACACGTTGAA
>JAMBLL010000007.1 GCA_023336765.1 Actinomycetes bacterium
CAGAGCTTGCACAGGACGCCGATGCGATCGGGGAGTGCGGACTCGATTGGTACCGCAACCTTGCACCGCGAAACAGCCAGATAGAGGCGTTCACGGACCAGGTCGAACTGGCACGATCGCTCAACAAGCCGATCATCATCCACTGTCGAGACGCGTTTCGTGACGTCTTCTCCATCCTCGAGAGTGCCGACCTGGGGGACAAGGCAGTGTTGCATTGCTGGACGGGCGGGTCGAAGTGGACGAAGAGGTTCGACCAACTTGGTGTGACATTCTCGTACTCGGGATCGTTGACGTACGGCAAGGACGACACGTTGCGCATCGGTGCACTTTTTGCGCCACATGATCGCACCATGGTCGAGACCGACAGCCCCTATCTGACGCCTGAGCCGGTGCGTGAACAATCCAACGAACCAGCGAACGTCCCTTTGACAGGTGCTGTACTCGCCGAGGTATGGGGTGTGCCCGTCGAAGAAGTTGCTGAATTGACGAGTGCCACTGCAGCCAGAGTCTTCGGTGACCCGCGTGGATGATGGGTCGCCGCAGGGCCGCGACGAAATCAAACAACTGCTCGCGGACGCCGGGCACAGGCCGAACAAGGAACTCGGTCAGAACTTCCTCACAGATCCCGACATCGTCAACAGGATCGTCTCGCTCGCCAGGGTCAATGACCGTACCTGTGTCGTGGAGATAGGCGCTGGCACCGGAACCCTCACCATGGCGCTTGCCAGCGCGTCGCGTCGCGTGGTCGCTTACGAGATCGATCCCCATCTTGAATCCATACTTTCAGCGACCGTCGGTGGAATGTCGAACGTTGAGGTTCGGATCGCGGACGCTTCACGAGTCCGGTTGGAGGACGAGTTGGTCGGGGAGCCATGGACACTGGTTGCGAACCTGCCGTACAACGTCGGCACCGGCATCGTGCTCGATGCCCTGACCGGGTCGCCCAAGGTCGAATCATTCGTCGTGATGGTGCAACGCGAAGTGGCAGACCGGATGTTGGCACATCCCGGATCGAAGACATACGGACTGCCTTCGGTTGTCGTTGGGCTTCACGCCAAGGGCACTGTCGCGTTCGCTGTCTCTCCGGAGGTCTTTGATCCTCCACCGAGAGTCGATTCTGCCGTCATCCTGCTCGAGAGAGTTGAACCAGACGAGTACGCACAGCGTGCTCTTGAGGTCGCGGCCGGGGCATTCGGTCAGAGGCGCAAGATGCTTCGGCGGTCGCTTGCCTCGGTATTGAGCGATCCCGTAGCTACGATCGTTGCGGCAGGTATAGACCCAACGTTGCGGGCCGAAGATCTCGCTCCCGAGGAGTTCGTAGCGATAGCGCGAGCGGAGGAGGCATCGTGATGCATGCAGAGGCTTTCGCCAAGGTGAACCTCTCCCTGGTCGTGTACGCACCCTCAGCCGACGGGTACCACCCGCTGTCCGGCGTCTTTCAGTCCGTTTCATGGTTCGACACCGTTTCGATCACTGACGCACGCATAGATGAGGTGACCGTTTCAAACGATGAAGCGCCGTCGGATGAATCGAACCTTGCGTTCAAGGCTGTCGATGCCGTAAGAAGGATGGCACGGGTTTCGACACCTGTCTCGGTTCGCATCACGAAACGTATCCCCTCAGGCGCAGGCCTCGGCGGTGGGAGCGCTGACGCAGCAGCTGCGCTCGGGTTGATGGCTGGCCGATATGGAATCGACGACGAACAGGCTGCCGACATTGCAGAGTCCCTTGGTGCCGATGTTCCGTTCTCCTACGTTGGGGGATCGGCGAGAGTCGAAGGGAGAGGCGAGCGACTCACAGCGATCGCGCCGATGGAAGGGTTCGCCCTGGCGATCGTCGTGCCTCCATTCTCCTTGTCGACACCTGAAGTGTTCCGACGCTGGGACTCACTGGGCGGCCCAACGGGGGAGATGGTGCCAGAACCGGCACTCCCTCCCCGACTTCGAGGTGGTATGCCTGTGCGCAACGATCTGTACCCCGCTGCCGTGGCGCTCGACCCCAGGATTGCAGACTGGAGGGCCGAACTCAGCCGAACATGGGGGGCGCCTGTTGCGATGACAGGTTCGGGTTCTGCGCTGTTCTCGTTCTTTTCGACCCTTGACGAGGCGCGCGACGCTGTAGATACGGTGGATCTTCCAACCCGCGCCACCGAAGCCGTTGTTCCTGTGGATCATGGATGGGAACGGATGACGGAAGGGCGATGACCGATGACCGATGACCGATAAGAAGCCCCCTCTGGCGCCGTCCCCTCGGCCCATCTCCCCCGACTGCGTCGAGGGAGAGAATCCAGAACCCGTTCTGTTCCTCCCTCGGCTCTTTGGACGGG
>JAMBLL010000008.1 GCA_023336765.1 Actinomycetes bacterium
ATCACCACACCTGTGGCATCGCCGCCACCAACGTTGGTGAAGGTCAATGTGTATTCGACTGTGCCACCGGCCTGGACAGAAACGCCACCGTCATCCTTGATAAGTTGAAGATCAGGTGGGTTCGCCTCGACCTCGGTGCATGTGGGATCATCGGCTGCACCAGTGCTTGGGTCATCCGTCAAGAGGTCGACGTGATCGAAGGACACGAAGCGACCCTGGTTACAGACCAAAGTCCCACCGAGGCCAACGGGATTGTTGACCTCAACATCAAACGTGATCACAACGATCTGGCCGGGGTTGATGACGCCCAGGGTCAGCGTGAAGTCGCCGGGGCTCTCCGTGACCGCAGTCGGCGCCAGAAGTTCGGTCGACGCCGGTTCGGCGGCGGTCGTTGTTTCGAGCTCTGTCGCACGGGGCCCTTCAGACGACTTGTCGGTTTCGGGGGTCGATTCCGATTCGTCATCGGTTGTGGTTGCATCGAGGCTGGTTTCGGTCGAAACCGACGTGACCACGGCAGCGCTGGACGTAGCCGTAGGCAGTGAACAGGAACCCACGGCCGCGAAGGTCCCAGTTCCAGTTTCGGTTACGAGAAGAGGGGAGTTCGCGCTGTAGTTGCGATTGATGGTGCTGCCTGCCGCCGCATCGGCGTGGAAGGTCCCGTTACCGGATCCTCCACCCTGGGATGCGGTGTTTCCTCGCAGATCGAGACACATCGTCGAACCGACGTCATCGGTCTCGGCCTCAAATTCGTCAAGGCCACCCGTGGAGTTGGCACTCGTGAACGTGTTGTTGGTGACTGTGGCGTTAAGCGTGGTTGTGTCCTCGGCGTCGAGATCGATCGTCTCGTCAGAGCCGCTGTTGTCCGCATTACGCACTGTGTTGTTGTCGACGAGAAGGTTCACGGTCTTGGAAGCATTACGGACTCGAAGTTCGATGCCCTCGCGCCCGCTCTGTGCGACTGGTGTCGTTGTACCTATGGAGTTGTTCGTGATCCTTACCTGGCCTGGACCTGAGGTGCTGAGCGCATCGCCGCGTATGTCCACATAGATAGCTTCGTGTGCGGTTGCGTTGATCGTGTTGTTGTCGATCGTGAGATCGAACACCTGCACGTTCTCGCCAGGGAGATCTCCGGTCACTGCAAAGATGCCGCGTCGCCCATCGTCGGCCGCGATCCCATTGGCGCCGTCAAGTATGTTGCTGTCGACATTCGCCGTGAGACTGGAATTGCCAAATGCAGCGAAGTGCACCATTCCGAATCCGAGGGCATTTGCGTTGAAGAGTTGCTTCAACGTGTTGCCCACTATGTCGACGTCGAGCGCGGCTGTGCCCTGGGCGACGAACTCGATCCCGCCGAGGCCGCCGGGGTTCACGGCATCCTTGAACTCGATATTGCGCACCTCGGCCGAAATGGTTCCGCTCCCGCCGGAGTTGCCGGTGAGGACCTGAACACCGTATCCGGACAGACCTGACCAGGTGCTGCGGTGCCCACCGGCACCGACGAGATTGTCGTCGGCAATGACGATCGCTCCGTTCACTGCACCCCGCGCCTCAAACAAGAAGGCATCATCGCCACCAAGGCCGCCACCGGTGTTCTGGATCGGTGTGTTTTCGACCCGGATCTCGGTGAAGTCAGTACCGACATTGAGCACATGGATACCCCGCGAGTTACTGCGGGCGTCGAACTCTGAAATCGATGCCCCGTCCAGCGAGAGATTGCCGGAGAAGTTGTAGGCGAAGATGCCATCGGGATGGACAGTGGCCGGGTTGGACGAGCCGACGCCGATGTCCTGGATGGACAGATCGTTGAGCGTGATGGCTCCGCTGACGCTCCGGGTATCCACACCGTGATCGGCTATGTTGGAGAGCGTGCCGGCATTGCCCTGGGTTCCTGTGCCGGTGAGGGAGAACGTCCCGCCGGTCCCGCTGAGGAAGATGCCATCGCCGTCCCCGTCGTTGTCTGGGATTCCGTCGCCGCCAGCGTCGGTCTCGGCCACTGACTGGATGGTGTTACTGATATCTGCACTATCGAGTGATACGTCGGCGCTTGACGCGGTTACTCGGATGCCGTAGCCAGAGGCCCCGCCTGGATTGGAGACGTTGATATCGCCAAAGGTCACAGACGCACCGGTGGCGTCGTTGATATCGATACCGGTGCCGTTGCGATTGGTGATATCGAGATTGCCAAAGCTGATCAATGCGGAGCTCTTGTCGATGACCACAGATGTGCCCGTCGCGTCGTCAACGACGGACGTTCCGGACACGGTGAAGCTGCCAGATGTGTCGAAGAGCCTGATACCAGCAGCGCCGCTTGTCGCGATGCTATCCACGGTGACAGCGAGGTTTGCGCTCTGGATATCGATGCCACCACCGGGAGCCTGGATCGCAAGTGTGTCGATGACGACCGTACCAACAATCGTCCCGACGATCGCCGTGCCGGATGTGCTACCGACGTCGAGGCCTCTCACGGTGTTGTTCGCTGCAAGAGTGATCCCGTCCCCACCTGCGTCCGTGAGAACCGGACGGTTGGGGAACGGTGGACTGACGGTCAGGTCGCTGTGGATGGGTACCGAGACCCCCGCGCTCGCCAACTCTGTCAGCAGGTCTGCACCCTGGCCGAACAACAATTGACTGTCCTGGAGGACGATCCCATCGGCGTACGGTCCAGACCCCTGGTAGATGAATATCGTGTCACCAGCAGAGGCCGACGACGCATTGAATGACGTGACGCTCGTGAACGGATCGCTGTAGGTCCCTGCGTCTGCACCCACCGCGCTGTTGTCCACGAACCAGACCATGTCAGCGACGAGGATTGAAACGTTTGCGCTGTCGGTCTCACCGTCGCTGTCCACGACGCTGTACTGGAAAGCATCGACGCCCACGAATCCGGCAGGTGGGTCGTAGGTGAAGCTTCCATCGGTAGCGACGGCGAGAGCCCCACCGTTGATCGTCGTCGACGGCGATGCGGAAACGGTTACGCCAGGCAACCCGCCCGTACCGTCGGGATCCTCATCATTGGCGAGCACGCCAGCGCCAGCTGGCACGGTCATGGATACGTTGCCGAGCGCCGAGTAGGTGTCGCTGCGGGCGATCGGTGTGGTTCGTATCGACCCGGCCACCATGGTTGTGTTGAGATCGATCAGGTCGCTGTAGACGACGTCCGTGGCATTCGTGGTGCCTGCGTTCGTCAACGTGACGGTATATCGGAGTGTGTCGCCTGGGTCGACGAGACCGTCACCGTCGTTGTCGATGACCAGGGCGTCATCTTTGGTCGCGGTCAAGACAGGTGCCGCCTGTGCCGGATTCGCCGGTAGGAGGGGCAGTATCGGCAGTCCAAAGCTCAACATGATCGCGGCGAGCCCGATCGTCCCGACCCTACGTACGTTGCTCACCATCTCTGGCTCCCCATATCTTTCTGCTTGTTGTCCGGGCGTGATCCCTGTCTCGCCATGGATGTGAGAACCGCGCGGAGCGGGCTTTCTGGGTCCAGGAATGAGGCGTATACGAACATCGGGTCAGCGGAGTCGATTGAACACCGCCTCGTAGCGTTGGGTTGACCCGTCTGCCAGGTCAACCGGACTCAGAAACACAGGGAAGATACCGAGGCTCGCATGGTGGAGTTCGTATGTGTTCTGGCTGAGTGGGGTCCCAACGGGACCTTCGAAGAAGATGGAGAACGAATCGCCAGCCAATCGCCCGTTGCTCGACACGTAAGTCGTGGCAGGTGTCACTCGCTCGACGATGAGCCCAGACGGGGCGCCTGTCGGACTCGCAACGGTGACCTTGTCCCCGACAAGAGATGTGAGTCGCTGGTGGTTCAAGTCGGCGGCGGGTGTGGACCTTGGACCATGATCGAAGATGCCGTTGATCGCTGCCGGGAGGGCGGTCATGGCCATCAAGCCTGCTCCCGCGGCAATGCCGACTCTGATGAAATTACGACGATCCAAACCAGAAGCAACACCAACGCTCATCGATCCCCCCTCACTCAGCCCCCATGTCCCAAGCCCTTTCACCATACTCACGAAATCACCAGCGCGCAACGAAGAACTCGGAGAACTGAAGATCTCCTATGCGTTGCTCGTCGCGATGTGTCCGCGAACGCTGGGAGAGTCGAGGAGCACGGTCATCCTCATCTGTGTTTTGTGTTCTGTGCTCTGTGCTCTCTCTTCTTCTACCCCTTGACTGAACCGCCTGTGAGGCCAGAGATGATGGCCCTTTGGGCGATCAGGAACGTGAGAACGATCGGTGCGGCACCGACAACGGCGGCCGCAGAGAGCAGACCCCATGACGCCGCGTAGTTGGCCGATGTGAACAACTGGAGGCCAACGGCGAAGGTGAAGTTCTCCGTGGAGGAGAGCAGCGTTCGTGCGAGCAGGAACTCTGAGAACAGGTTGATGAAACTGATGATGAAGATCACTGCAAGAGCTGGCCTCGCCAGTGGCAGGATGATCTTGGTGAAGATCGTCCACTGCGAGGCACCATCGACTCTCGCCGACTCATCGAGGGAATCCGGAATCGAGTCCATGAACCCCTTGATAAGGAAGGTGTTGAATCCGATCGCTCCGCCGAGATACACCAGTGTGAGGCCAGCAAGCGTGTCCAGGCCGATCGCAGGGATGATGTTCCCGATCTCGATCATGATCAGAAGGATTGCGACGAACGCCAGGAACTGGGGGAAGATCTGCACGAGCAGTAGCGCAAGGAGGCCCGTCCTACGCCCCTTGAAACGGAAACGCGAGAAGGCGAACGCTGCCATGGCTGCGAGTGCGACGTTCATGGAGGACGCAGCCAACGACACGATCCACGAGTTGCGCAGCCAGGTCATGAACGGCGTCAGATCCGGGTTCGAGAAAAGTACCTGGTATGAGCTGAAGTCGAAGGTGGTCGGGAAGAACGTCGCAGCAGAGAGGTTGTCCTGGCCCGAAAGCGAGCTGGAGATGATGTACATCACAGGGTAGAGGGAGAAGATGACGGCGAGGATGGCGATCAGGTGCCTCCACCCGAGTGTTCTGAGCCAGACCTTGCCTGACATCTTCGGGTATATCGGTTTTGGTTCCTTCGCTTTGCGCCAGGCAAAGAACATGCCACTCTGCCCGCCGCTCTTCGCTGCGGATTCGACCCTCGCCTCGAGTTCCTGGTTGTTGTCAGGAGCCGCCATAGGTGTCCTCCAGACGTTTCGTGAACCGGAAACTAAAGGCTGAGATCAGCAGCAGCAGGAAGAAGATGAGCATCGTGATCGCAGAGGCGAGACCGAAGTTGTTCCCACGGCCAGCGTTCGAGGCGAGGTTGAACGTGAACGAGATCAGGATGTCCGTATGTCCAACGGGGATGTCGGCACCGAGCACAGGCGGTCCACCCTGGGTGAGCAGGAAGATCAGGTTGAAGTTGTTGAAATTGAAGGCGAACGACCCGATCAGCAGGGGAGCGAGGGCGACCATGAGCAGCGGGAACGTGATCTTGCGGAAGGCCCTGCCTCCTGTTGCGCCATCCACGCTCGCCGCCTCGAGGATGTCGCTCGGAATGGACTGCAGAGCACCTGTCGCGAGCAGGAACATGTAGGGGAAGCCAAGCCAGAGGTTGACGAGGATCACCGTCACTTTCGCCCAGGTTGGATCGCTCAGCCATCGGATAGGATCGATGCCGAGGAGGTCGTACAGGGGCGCGAGCGTTCGGTTGATAGTGCCAAAGGACGAATTGAAGAGTCCACGCCACACCAGGATCGACAGGAACGCTGGGATCGCGTACGGGATGATGAACACGGAACGGTAGAACCGCAGGCCCTTCATCCTGTAGTGATGCATTGTTACGGCAAGCAGGAGACCAAGTGCAAAGGTTGTTGCGACGCTCAGGAAGGCGAAAACGAAGTTCCACAGGAACACGCGGAGGAACGGCTCCCTGATGAGTGGGTTCGTGGCCACCGTGTTGTAGTTCTTCAGACCGATGGTCGCAACCCACCCTGGCACGAGTACCTCGCCGTCGTCGCACACGAAGTTGCCCTTCGTTGCCGTAACTTCGCCAGGAGAGCAGACCCGGTTCTCGACTGTATCGATCAATGTGTCGGCTTCCTCGTCGTAGACGTATCGCTGGCTCGCCTGCACGACTCTGCCCTGGGAGAGGCCAAGGATGACGATCTCACCGCTATCGGTATCGACAACCAGGTTCTTGAAGTCGACCTGTGTCGAGAGTTGGAAGACCTCGCGTTGGGTCAGCAGGCGGCTTCCATTGAACTCCGCAGGTGGTATCTCCTCGCCAGATGCGAATGTGCCCTCGTCCTCGACTCCGTCTTCGATGGCTGTCTCTGTGCGGAGCCTCGGATCACCGTAGACGTATTGACCTTCTTCGTTGACGAGTAGGAGCTTGAAGCCGTCAGGGTCGCCGGAGTCGTCCGTGTAGACGAACAGATCGAACAGGGTGCCCTCAGCTTCGGGATCGACGTAGACCTTCGCCTCCCAGAAGTCGATGGTCTGTTCCTTCGAGGTGACATTGCCCGTTCGCCAGTTCGTCAACGAAACATACGATGTGTAGATGATCGGTATGACCACGAAGATCGTCATGAAGACGAGGCCGGGGGTGATCCAGCGGAGTGCCTCGGTACGAGGCCACAGGTACACCCAGTTGATGAACAGAACCCCGATCACCAGCCCGAGGAACATGATGACGGAACCGTCTGCGATGAGGATCAGGCTTGACCAGAGTGCCACAGCATCGAGAAGGGCGAGTAGGACCAGACGAACCCAGAACCCTGTTCCCCAATTGCCGAGTGAAGCTGCCACCGTGTGTATGGCCTCCTTGCTTCACGATTGTAAGCAGGTTCGCGAAACCAGACCCAGAAACGAGTTCGGGGAGAGCTTGCGCTCTCCCCGAACTTCAGTTGTACCTCTTGAGAGGTTGAGGGTCAGCCCTCAGCGATAACGGTTGTGACCTGCTCGGAAGCGTTGGTCATAGCCGTCTCGGCATCGATGTCGCCGTTGCGCAGTGCCAGGAAGTTGTCACCAACTGGACCCCACACAGCACCCATCTCAGGGACATTGGGCATGAACTGCCCTGTCTGGCCCGAGATCGCGAACGTTGCGTTGATCGGATCGCTCGAGATCGTCTTGATCGTCGCGATGTGTGCAGATCCACGAGGGTCTGCCTCAAAGAGCGCAAGCATCGTTTCATCGGTCGCGATGAAGTTCAAGAGGAACTCTTCAGCGATAGCCGCGTTCTGAGCGAACGCCGACAGGTAGAAGCCCTGGACTCCAACGAACGGACGCATGACGTTGCCGTCAACAGTTGGCAGCGTCATGACGCCCCAGTTGACCGTGTCCTGGTCTTCAAGGGAACCGAGTTCCCACGGGCCGGTGAGCCAGAAGGCTTCGTTGCCCTCCATGAACAGGTTCTTCGCATCGTCGTAGTTCGTCGAGGCAATGTAGCCGTCGGTGACGAGTGTCTCGAGGAGCGATGCACCTGCGATTGCCTCATCTGTGCCGAGGCCGATGTCCTCAACGTCGAACCCTGTTCCAGGGTCGTAGCCGAAGATGTATCCACCGTCCACGGTGAGGAACGGCTGGTGGTGATATGCATCTCCACCGTCGTTACCGCCAGGAACGCCGAGGCAGTTGTCAACCTCTATGGCGTCACATGCAGCCGTGAGCTCCGCCATTGTTGCGGGGGCTTCAGGGACGAGGTCCGTGTTGTAGTAGATCGCGACTGCTTCGGTCACGTAGGGGAGGCCGTACTGTGCGCCATCCCACTTGAGGGCGTTGAGCCCGGTTTCCGTGAACTCGCCCTCGCGTCCGCCGAGATCGATCGGTGAGATCGAACCGTTGGTTGCGAGTTCGCCGACCCAGTCATGAGCGCCGATGAAGACGTCTGGGCCTTCACCCGCTGGACCCTTGGTCGAAACTTCGTCCTTCATCGTGCCGAAGTCGACGAGGGTGACCTGCACCTCAACGCCGGTTGCCTCGGTGAATGCCGGAGCGATCGACTCGATGACCGGAGCACGCTTCTCATCTGCCCACACGACCAGCGGTGGCAGATCAGCCGGAGCTTCGGTCGTGGCAGGAGCTGCCGTTGTGGTCGGAGCCTGGGTTGTGGCCGGAGCCGTGGTCGTTTCTGTTGTTTCTGCGGCCGTTGTGGTGGTCTCAGCATCGCCTGAATCGCTGCTTGAGCATGCTGCTGCAAGGAGCGAGAAGGCGAGAATGACCGCGGCCATGATCGTGTACCGACGCTTCATTATGTCGGGTCCTCCTGTTGTAGGAATCGTGTCAATCGCTCGATGAGCGATGCACCCAGTGTATCCCATCTGCAAGCGTCTTGCAAGAGATTGCGAAAGTTTTGCAAATTTCTTGCAATAGCGTTGCAAACGGTGCATCCTTAGGAGCATGAGACCAAAACTCTCCGAGATCGCGCTACAAGCCGAGGTCAGCGAAGCGACAGTCAGCCGCGTGCTCAACGCAAAGCCTGGCGTCGCCAACACGACCCGTCGACGCGTGCTCGACGTACTCTCAGACCTTGGCTACAGCGATGGTCGGAGTCGCAGAACCGGCACCGGCGCCATCGGCATCGTGACCCCTGAGTTGTCGAACCCGATCTTTCCCCACCTCGCACAGAGCATCGAATCGGTCCTTGCACACCACGGCTATCTGTCCCTGGTGTGCTCGTCAACGGCGGAAACGGTGCACGAGCAGGACTTCCTCACCTATCTCGCGGATCAGGGAGCATCGGGTGTTGTGGTCATCAACGGACGTTATGCACTCCCTGGTGTGGGCTACGAGTCCTACGAGGAGCTTGTGGATCAGGGCATACCGGTGGTACTCGTCAACGGGTTCGCCGGTCAACCTCCGCTCCCATCGGTCGCTGTAGATACGAGGGAGGCAGCTGCCCACGCGGTTCGCCATCTCGGAACGCTCGGGCACGAGAGGATCGGACTTGTCATAGGCCCAAGCCGGTATCCCACGGCGAATGACTTCGTATCTGGCTATCGCGACGCGTTTGTAGAACTCGGATTCGACTACAACCCGTCCTTCATCTCGGAGACACTCTGGACTCTCGAAGGAGGCCAGGCAGGTGCGGCTCAGCTACTCGAACAAGGGGTCACCGGCATCGTCTGTGGGAACGACGTCATGGCGATCGGTGTCGTCGCAGCAGCCAAGGCATGGGGGGCGTCGGTCCCCGGAGATGTTTCGGTCATCGGATTCGATGGATCCACGCTCGCACGCCTCACGGATCCTCCTCTCACCACGCTTCGTCAGCCCGCAGCGCAGATGGCCAAGGCAGTCGCCTCGCTCCTCGTGGGAGATCAGGCCACAAGCAGCAACGTCCCGGCTCAACTGTTCCGCGCCGAACTCGTGATCGGCCGCTCAACCGGCAGACCACCAGCCTGAGGACTTTGGCGTCCAGCGGCGCAACATGTTGCGGTTCTGGACGCCAAAGTCCTGATCACAGATGTCCGTGGAGGTTGCCCCACTCCCATCGTGAGCCGTCGGGGTTCCAGTAGACAGGTGATCCCTGACGGGCGCCGCTTGTTCTGCGCCTTGCGATCAGGCGTTTGGTGGCTTCCTTCATCTCGATCGATGGATCGAATCTCATCGGTACTCTGCCGACGCTCATACCTCCGTCAGCCTCGCCCAGATCGTGTGAGAGCGCCTGTTCGGTCCCATAGAAGATGGTCGGAACGCCCGGGAGCGACAGCAGGATGCTGAGGGCGTGTTCGAGGGATTCCTCGCTTCCCCTCCATCCGTGGATCGCCCTTGACATGTCGTGGTTGTCGAAGAATCGGACCCACGAGAACTCGTCAGGGGAGAGCACAGCAGCCGACTCGCGCTCGATTTCCGCGAACGCCTCGGCGGAGAGACGACCCGCGAGAAACTCCCGTAGCCCGTAGGCGAATGGGAAGTCGGTCACGCCATCGAGGATGCCGCCGTAGCGTCGGGACAGATGTGCCGTTGCTGTGACCTCGCCGAACATCCACACATCCGAGTTGATGCTCTCGACACGGCTGGTGAGGGCCGCAAAGAACGACTCCGATGGGCCGAGTGCATGGTCGATCCGGTATCCGTCGATCCCGAACTCCTCGATCCAGTATCGTGCGACATCGATCATCGCCTCCCTGGCGTCAGGGTGATCGAGGTTCACCTTCGGCATTGTGTGGGCCGTGAAGAACATCTGATATGAGCCGTCGTCCTCGATGAAGAACCAATCACGCTTGGGCCCACCGCTGATCGCCTCACGGAACCACGGGTGTTCGTGTGAGATGTGGTTCGGTACAAAGTCGAGGAGTATGCGCATGCCCATTTCGTGTGCCGCTGCCACGAGCCGCCTCAGCGCCTCATCACCACCGAATCGTTCGTCGACGGATGTCATGTCGGTCGTGTCGTAGCCGTGATAGCTGTTGCACGTGAAGATCGGGGTCAGCCAGAGGCAGTCGATACCGAGATCGCTGAGCCAATCGAGGTTCGCTGTCACACCATCGAGATCGCCGCCAGCCCAGCCCCTGTCGCTGTCTGGCATTGTGAGGATGCCGTCCTTGTTTGCAAAGCGATCCACGAAGATCTGGTACACGATGGCATCGTTCGTCCATGCCGGAGGAACCCGCGACGTCGTGCGGTGTGCGAAGACCTTTGCCTTGTCGAGTGGCAGACGGCCATCCGCGTAGTGTCGGGTTCCATCAGTGCGGACCGCTTCGACGATGTAGTGGGTCGTTGTCCTGTCCGGCCTTCCAAAGGCCGTCGCAATCCACTCATCGCCCGAGCGGTAGAACGGAACGGCTGTTCCATGTGCGCGGATGTGCTCTGGCGTGAACGGTCCGCCGCCGTCGACCACGTACGCCGTTACCTCTGTGTACCCAGCAACGGTCGTGGTCCGTAGCATGACAGGGTCGCCTGGTCTGATGATTCCAGGGCTGCGGTTGTACTGGTGGCTCACCGCAAAACCACCCTCCACCCCGAACATGCCGAAAGCAAAGGTCGCATCGGGACGTTTACGGGAGGGGGCTTCATTGGTCACAGGGAGGACAGTAGGCGGTTTGCAGTTCACACTCGTAAGGTCGTCTGCCACGGTGTTGTCGCCTACCGACCAAACGGCCGCATCGTTGGCCGGATCCGGTGTGGCGTGACTCGGTGTTCTCAGGTGGCTTGCCCAAGTCGCTGTGCTGGCATTCGCGGTATCTGCCTTCGTCGCTCTCAAGTCCTAGGCAGCAAGCACCTCGAGAGCCATCGGTGGGAGCCGGTCATTCCCTGATGGTCGCTCATCACCAGATAGCCCTTTTCAGGTTCCGAAATCTCCTTCACATCTCGAGGTGCGAGCGAGTACGGTTGACGGAAGCCGACATGGGAGGGGATGTATGGCTTACGACTATGTGGTAGTGGGGGCAGGCTCCGGGGGAAGCGCGGTTGTCTGGCGTCTGGCTGAGACAGGAGCACAGGTACTCGTGCTCGAGGCCGGCGGGACCGATGAACGGGAGGAGATCCACATCCCAGCGGCGTTTTCCGCACTCTTGAGATCTCCATTGGACTGGGAATACGAGACGGAGCCCCAGAAGTACCTCGACGATCGAACGGACTACTGGCCACGCGGCAAGGTTCTCGGTGGATCGAGTTCGATCAACGCGATGATCTACCAGCGCGGTGCCCAGTCTGACTATGACCACTGGTCCGAGCTCGGCAACGCCGGATGGTCGTGGGACGACATGTTTCCTCTTTTCAAGCGGTCAGAGAATCAGGAACGAGGGGCCTCGGAGTACCACGGTGTAGGTGGCCCGATGAACGTCGCAGATCTTCGCGATCCCAACCCTCTAAGTACCACTTTCGTCAATGCTTGCGGGGAGCAGGGCCTGCCCCTCACGAATGACTTCAATGGAGCTAGCCAGGAAGGATTCGGTCTATACCAGGTCAACCAGAAGGGTGGCATGCGCTGGAGCGCCGCGGACGGCTATCTCCATCCGGCACTTGCTCGCGGCAACGTGACCGCAATCACCAGAGCCCACGTGACTCGCCTCATCGTGGAGAACGGCCGCTGTACCGGCGTGGCGTACGACAAGGGAGGCGAACAGCTCGTCGCAAACGCAAGCCTGGAGGTGATCCTCTGTGGGGGAGCGATCAACTCACCGCAGGTTCTGATGCTCTCAGGCATCGGGCCGCGCCAGCACCTCGAGAGCCTCGGCATCGATGTGGTGCACGATGTGCCTGGTGTCGGACAGAACCTCCAGGACCACATGATGTCTCCAGTTGCCTTCAACACCGACCATGAGATCACCCTGAGGTCAGCCACCACGGAGGAGCAGGTTGCCAAGTTCGAGTCGGATCGCATGGGCATGCTCACATCGAACATCGCAGAGGCAGGCGGGTTCGTCACACTGTTCAATGGTTCGCCTGCACCGGAACTGCAGTTCCACTTCGTCCCTGCCTTTTCCATCCTTCACGGCGTGGGGTCTCCGGAGGGCCACGGTTTCACACTTTTCCCCACACTCGTTGGCACACGCAGCGTGGGACGAATGTGGCTACGGTCCGCCGACCCATACGACAAGCCGCACCTTGATCCCGCCTATCTCGAGGATGAGCGGGATATGGACGTTCTCCTCGAAGGGACGAAGATGGCCCGCGATATCCTTCGATCCGCTGCATTCGACGAATTCCGCACGACGGAGCACCTCCCTGGCGATCATATTGTGAGTGACGAGGACCTTCGCGAACATGTCCGAACCTACGCGACGGGGGTCTACCACCCGGTCGGCACGGTCAAGATGGGTTCCGATGACGACGCTGTCGTCGATGACCGCTTGCGGGTACGCGGAATCAAGGGTCTCCGCGTCGCGGATGCATCGATAATGCCTGTCATCGTCAACGCCAACACGAACAACCCCAGTATCGTGATCGGCGAAAAGTGCGCGCAGATGGTTATCGACGAACGGTGAACCTTGCCCCTTCTTGCGTGGTCGGTACCGGATGCGGACCTTCATCGGTGAAGGTCTTCTGCCCACTCCTTGGGATCGCTGATGCCGATTATGGACATGAGCGGCGTCGAAGCACGTGTTCCCTCATCGTTCTGGGCTCCGAACACACTCGCCTCGCAGGCCGCAGGGACCATTCGATCGAGATCCCATGTTCGTATGCCAACAGGCCTTGTGCCGCTTGGCGTATCCCCCTAGGAGGCTGTTGAACAATCGTGTTTCTTCCTGATCGAGATTCCGGTTGTTGGCGTCGTACACGATTGTTGTGTTTCGATCGCGTCTGGATCGGTGATATCGCGGTCTTGGGTCTTGGTTCAGCTGATCGCCC
>JAMBLL010000009.1 GCA_023336765.1 Actinomycetes bacterium
CCGCGATGGGTGAGGTTCGCCAACACGGTGAGTCCCTGTTCAACGATCAGGTGGCTCTTGCGCCCCTTGATGTCGGCGACGAACCCGATACCGCACGAGTCGTGGTCGAGACCAGCGTGATAAAGGCCCCGCGTACGCCTTTGTACGTGATCTGTCTCCATATTCCATTCCCTCACATCCCAGACACCAGCCGAATACCCGTATGGAGCACCTGAACCCGCCGACTGTGCGAATGCACAACACTACACACGCTGACGACTTGCGAATCCATCAGGATGGTCACGGACAAACGCCAGCAGTCGAGAAGAAACATGAGACAATAGAGACGTGGAAAACGTTGACGCGTGGCTCGTTGCCGCGCTCGTGGCTCTGATCGTCGCGGCTGCTGTGCTCGGGGCTGCTGAGGCAGCGATCCTACGCGTTCCGCTCGTTCGCGTCGAGATCGACGCGCAGAGCGGTCGTAAGAGGGCGAGAACGCTTCTGCGTGTCCTTGATGACCTTCCTCGCACACTTAACACCGTGCTCCTCGTCGTGCTCCTTGTCCAGATATCGGCCGCAGCGATCGTGGGCCTCCTTGCCGAGCGCCTGTTCGGGTCGCTCGGCGTAACCATTGCCTCGATCATCCTCACGATCATCTTGTTCATATACACAGAGGCGCTTCCCAAGACCTACGCGGTAGCGCACCCCGTTCGCGTTGGATACGCCACGGCCCCGCTGCTCACGTTTCTTGTGTTCCTTCTGCGGCCGGTTGTTGCCGTCCTCATGTGGGTTGCGAACATCCAGGCTCCCGGTACTGCTGTTGCCTCGCCTGCTGCTCCCACGGAGCAAGAGTTGCTGCAACTCGCTGCCGAGGCGGCAGATACGGGAACCATCGACGAGACTGATCGCAGGCTCATCGATCGTGTGTTTGACCTCGGAGACCGATTCGTCGATGAGATCTACGTCCCCAGGCCAGACATCGTGGCCGTACCCGCAACGACAACGGTGGAGGATGCGCTCGACACCGCCATCTCGAGCGGTCACAGACGCATTCCGATCTACACTGAGGATCTTGACGAGATCGTTGGCGTTGTTGCCATCATCGACCTCGCTGCGGTCGTGGTTGACGACCCGGACCGTCCGGCTCTCGACCTGGCATCGCCACCCCTCATCGTGCCCGAATCCAGAGCGGTGGTGGACCTGCTCGGCGACATGCAGCGTGAGCGGATCCACTTCGTTGTTGTTGTCGATGAGTTCGGTGGGACAGCCGGAATCGTGACCATCGAGGACGTGGTGACACGCCTCGTCGGTCGGATATCAGACGATGACGAAGTGCCGGTGGGCGGGTTCACACAGGTCAGTGATCGAACTTGGACGATGCCCGGTTCGGCGCACGTTGCAGATGTCGAACGCGCTCTGGACATCGAGTTACCCGCCGGGGACTGGAACACGATCGCGGGCTTGCTGATCGGGATCATCGACGAGGTCCCTTCGGTTGGCGACACCGTTGAGGTCGATGGGCTCACCCTGACGGTTCTCTCTGTCGAAGGTCACCGGATCACCCGTGTCGAAGTGGTTCTTCGGATTTGATCGGGGTGTGGGTTCGGAACGTATGACGAAGTACGTAGCA
>JAMBLL010000010.1 GCA_023336765.1 Actinomycetes bacterium
AGGCTCTTGCCAAGTGCACGCTTGAGTTTGTCGGTGCGGCGTGGCGAGTTGACCGAGTCGAAGAGGTTCTCAACGTTCCACCAGGATACGTAGTACTGCGTTGGCACGATCGCTTCCTTCACATAGGGTGTTCCACGCTAGCACCGCGCCACTGCATCTGTCGCCGATCAGGGTTCCGCTGCCACCAGAATCCGCCTGTCTGTGCGGTGGGTTCTCGTGTGGTGTTTGCGACAGAGGAGTCTCGTGTTGTCGAGGTTGGTATTGCCTCCGTCAGCCCAGTGGATGATGTGATGTGCGTCGCACCATGAAACAGGGGCGCCGCATCCCTCCCACGTGCAACCTCCGTCTCGAAGCTCCAGTGCTCTTCTGAGGGACGGTGGGATGGTGCGTGTCCGCCTCCCAACATCGATCGGTTGACTTTCAGCGTCTGTGATGATGCGGACGATCCCAGAATCACAGGCCCAACGGCGGAGCGTTTCGGGGTCGATGGCGTATCCGTCGAGTTCGGGAAGTCGATCTACATCGCCAACGAGAGTCTTGTAGTCGACGACCACCGTGATGTGAGGTTTCTCCCCTCCGGAGGTCTCGACTGTGGCATTGTGGTCGAGCCAGAAGCGATGGATACTCACTGCTGCCTCGGCGAGGCGCTGAGGAAGCGGTCGCTTGTCTGCTGGGTCGAGATAACTCGCCTGGATGTAGCCGCGAAGCGCCGTATTGATCACGTTGCCGTCTGCGACGCCGAAACCTCCAGAGACGTCCCATCGACCCATGTACGTCTTCGTGAAGAACAGTTCTGCTCGCTCTTGGGAATCCTGGGTGTCCTCGAGGGTGAGTTCATAGTCGACCTGTTGGTCCCAGTGCGAGATCGCCTTTCTGAGGTCTCCAACTGATAGCCATGTCGCGGCGTCGCCGAAGACGGCCTCGTGGAGTTCGAAGGCTTCGATGTGGCGGTCACGAGCCTGGGAGAGCATCTGGAGTGACCGTGCGGGGACCTGCCCATCGAGTGCGTTCGCAAGAATCGTGGGCATGTCGGCAAGGGTCCGGGCGGTCTTGAGCGTCCCCGACGCCTCGGTGGGTGTCATGCGACAACGGTGGCGTAGCCAGGCCGTCGTCGAGAGTCCCTCATCGATCTCAGTGAGGCCGCGAGTGTCAAGTTCGGCGACAAGACATGCAAGTTCTGCTGTTGTACGATCGATCAGTCGTTTCGCAATGACGACCGTGTCCTTGAGAACATCGTTGGGGAGTCGGCTTATCGCCTCGAGTATCTCTTCAGGCTGAGTCTCTTGTTCTGGTGTGCCCGGTACGTGTGGCCCGCCGCCAAGTTCCGATTCCATCGCCCGGTCAACAACCGAGTTCTGGTAGCACATACCCGTATGCTATCGAACATACGTTCGACTGTCAAGTGATTATCTTGCAGTCCCATGCACCCGGGTGCATGTTCCGCCTGCATCGAGAATTGTCTTGTGGAACGTAGGAATCGAACCAGCGACACTCGGTATGGGGAATTGGTGCTCTAGCCGCTGGGCTAGGAAGCCAAGTCGTATGAGAACCCTGGCGGCTTCGACAGATTGACAGTCACCCGGATCACCTCGGTACGGTACACCATGATGTCTGACCCCATCTCGATCCAGGACACGTACCCCGAAGATGCGGCGCATTGCTACGGATGTGGACGCCTCAATACCGAAGGCATCCGGATCGAGACCCGACTTCAGGGAGATGAGACGCTCACGGTGTTCGATCCGTGGCCATCGCATACGGCGTTCGAGGGAACCGTGTACGGCGGGCTAATCGCCTCTGTCATCGACTGCCACTCGACCGGTTCATCTGCGATCTTTGCCATGGTCGCAGCGGACAGCGAAGTCGGGTCCGAGCCGTCACCTCGATTCGTGACAGCTCATCTTGAGGTCGATTTCCTCGCTCCCACGCACCTTGACAGGATGCGGGTGGTCGGAAGACTCGTGGAGATCACCGAGCGCAAGGCGATCGTCGAATCGGAG
>JAMBLL010000011.1 GCA_023336765.1 Actinomycetes bacterium
ACTTCAACTGGCAGACGCCCGACAAGGCTCAATACGCCATCGTCGATTGGCAGGACGAGAATCTCGCACCAGCAACCGGCGGTTTGGTGCCCCCGTACAAGAACCCTGACCTCAACGAGTTGTGGGGTGACGAACAGCGACGAACCGCTGGAGGAGGACATGCCAAGGGTGTGATGGAGAAATGCACGTTCTGTGTACATAGAGTGGAGAAGGGCCTCGATCCTGCCTGTGTCGAAACGTGCCCGACCGACGCTCTTGTCTTCGGAGACATCGATGACTCGAGTAGCCCCATCAGTCAGTATCTGCAGGAGAAGCGAAGTTGGCAACTCCTTGAAGAAGCCGGCACCAGTCCAAATGTCTTCTATATAGGAGGCGCTCCGCCGAGCAGTGACGTCACTGAGATTGAACGACCGAAAGAGAAGGTGTGACATGGTGGCCGATACGAAAGTCAAGAAGTCGTTGCCTCAGGGCATTGGCCGCTTCACCCGTGGATGGATCTTGTTCTTCTCTGTTACGACGATCATCCTGATCATCGGAATCCTCGCATTCATATACGAGTCGCAGATGGGGATGACCGTTACCGGCATGCGTGACATCGGCACACAAGGCGGCGCCACCTGGGGCCTCTATGTGGTGATGGTCGAGTACTTCATTGGGGTGAGTCTCGCCGGACTGGTGCTGGTTGCCTTCGCGAACGTGTTCGATGTCATGTCGCTTCGGCCAATATCACGGCTGGCGACGTTGCTCACTGCCGTCTCGTTGACGGTTGGTCTGCTGGCCGTCGTGATCGACCTTGGCAGCCCGATCCGGGGGATTATCAACATGTTCCTCTACGTTCGGCCCCAGTCTGCCTTCTTCGGCACCTTCACGCTCGTCGCGGCCGGTGTGCTTCTGACGAGCCTGGTGTTTCTTTTCCTCAATGGGAGAAGGGACGCGATGCTGCTTGTCGAGATGGACCCGTCTCGGCAGTGGTTCTATCGCTTCTGGGCTTCGGGATATCGCGACACGGATGCCGAGTGGGAGAGGCACCGTCGCGTGATCTTCTGGCTGTCAATCCTGGTTGGGCCGCTGGTGGTCATAGCGCTATCCACAGAGGGCCTCGTGTTCGGTATCCAGGTCGGCCGACCAGGGTGGTTTGGAGCTCTTCAGGGACCAGACTTCATAGTGCTCGCAGCAGCCTCCGGTCTCGCGAACCTGATAGTGCTTTCCGCGATCGTGCGCAAGGTGTTGGACACCGGCACATCGCTTATCGGACCGATTGTCTTCAAGTGGCTGGGAGGGCTGCTCCTCGCGGCTTCAGCTGCAGTCTTGTACTTTCAGATCGTCGAACTGTTCACGCTGCTCTACGCGACGCCAGGAGCCGAGCGTCAGCTGGCCGACGCCTTGATTCGGGGTCCCTACGCATGGATCTTCTGGTTGGGGCTGGTGCTGCTGGTCTTTGGACTCGTGGTACTCGTCGTACAAGCAGCACGCGGAACCTGGGGTGTTACACCGCTGGTCATTGCTGCCGTCGCTATCTCGACATCAGCAGTGGCGGAGCGTTACCTGACCGTGATCCCATCCCAGACCCATGGAATGATGCTGCCCTACGAACCCGGCTACTACTTCCCTACATGGGTCGAATTCGCTGTCGTTGCAGGGCTGTTTGCCTTCGGAGCCCTTGTCATTGGGATATTCATGAAGGTGTTCCCAATCATCCCGTTAAAGAGACGGCCCAAACAGGAGGTACTTGCCGATGCGTAGGATTGTGACTCTTCTCCTTATCCTGATCGGATTGGCACTGATGGTCATCGGCTACTTGAACTCAGCGCCGTGGGGGGCATCGTCGGTCGCCGACAGCGATCCGGTCTTCGCTGGTGCGCCGACGCTGTTCATCCTTGGCATCGTCGCGATTCTGTCGGCGCCGGTCTTCTACGAACTGCTGCCTTCGAGGGACGATGACCGAGTGGGCTGACGAAGCAAGGGCAAGGCAGGGCCTGTACCGATTCATCGGTGCAGCCCTGCTCCCTCCCGAACGAGGACGACTCGGTCTGCTTTCGTCCGCGTACGGGATACTTGATGAGTATGAACTCGACAAGTATCCCTACTTCATCGCGTGGCGCAACTTCGTAGCCGTTCTCAACTCGGATGTCTCGCTTGAGGATCTCAGTGTTGAGCATGTCAGGTTGTTCGGTGTCGGCTTCCGGGGAACGCCGGCAATACCGACTGAGTCCAATTACCGCGCCCCGAATCGGGATGGCGCAGTCGCCACGTTCATAGCGGCGTTGGAGGCCGAGTACCGGTCAATGGGTCTCACTTCCGTGGAAAGCGCCGAGGCTCCCGATCACCTCTCGACAGAGCTGGAGGTGATGTCATACTTGTGCGGCGTCGAAGCTGATGCCTGGGCGTCAGGTCACGAGACCTTGGCACTGGACACCCTTGAAGTGGAGTCGAGATTCGTACGGAGTCACCTTGCTGTGTGGATCCCGATGTTCGCGGGCCGCGTCCTCGCCGCGTACCCCGCTCCATTCTACGAGCGCGCCTCCGAACTGGTCCATGCGTTCGTGATCCACGAGAATGACTATCTTGCCGCCATCGTCGCTGGGAGTTCGAAGCTATGAACACAACAGTTTTCGTGTGCGGTGATTCACCTGAGTTGCCGATCACTACGCCAGACGCCGTTGTAGTCGAAGGCCTCTGTCGCGATCCCGGACTCCTCTGCGATCGTGGTACACATCCTGACCGTGCGGTTGTTGTCCTCCACAGTGGATCATTCGACCTATCGGCTCTCCAGAAGGCCCTGCGCAGCACGGGTATCGACCCCCTCGGGGCACAGGTACTAGACGTCAGCAGCGACGATGA
>JAMBLL010000012.1 GCA_023336765.1 Actinomycetes bacterium
CCCGAAGCCCTTACACAGAACGCTCTACCAGCCGATCACCACCCGCCAAGACCCACATCCATGACAGGAGAGCCCTACGTACTTCGTCATACGTTCCGAACCCAGACCCCGCTCGAATCCGAAGTGTCCTGTATCCAGACCGATGAGGGTCACCCCAAGGTAATCAGCCCGGTACGAGCAGGAGCGCACCCACATGCCTCGACATAGGACGGGGCCAGGCCGTCATCGAAGGGCCCTCACCACACGTACTCGATCGTCAACGGGCGTAGTCCTTGGCCCGGTACTCACGGATCACGGTCACCTCTATCTGACCGGGATACTGCAGATCATCCTCGAGTTTACGGGCGATTTGCCTGGCGAGATCTTTGGATCCCACATCATCGAGCGAACCGGGATCAACAACAACGCGCACTTCGCGGCCAGCCTGGAGAGCGAAGGCCTTCTCGACACCGTCGAATCCCTCCGCGATGTCCTCAAGGCGTTCAAGGCGTCTCACATAGGAGTCAAGCGCTTCTCTGCGAGCGCCTGGTCGCGAGGCTGAGACGGCATCTGCGGCCTGGACGAGAACCGCAGTCAGCGTCCTGGGTTCAACCTCGTTGTGATGGGCTTCGATGGCGTGGACGATGGCGGGGTCCTCACCGAAACGGCGAGCGATCTCGGCGCCGATCAACGCATGGGAGCCCCCGACCTCGTGGCTCACAGCTTTGCCGATATCGTGGAGGAACGCAGCCCTGCGTGCTTCGAGTTCGTCGACACCGAGTTCTGCGGCGAGCATCCCCGCGATATGTCCGGCCTCGACGAGATGGTCGAGCACGTTCTGGCCATAGCTCGTGCGATAGCGCAATCTGCCAACCAATGTGATCAGCTCCGGATGCAACCTTGTAAGACCAACCTCGAGCATCGCCCACTCACCGGCATCACGGATCGATTGTTCAACCTCATCCTTGGCCTTCTCGTAGGCCTCCTCAATCGATGTGGGATGTATGCGGCCGTCCTCGACCAATCGCTCAAGAGCCAATCGTGCCACCTCGCGCCGGACCGGATCGAAAGTGGATACGGACACCATCTCTGGCGTGTCATCGACGATGAGATCAACGCCGGTGATCGCCTCGAATGACCTGATATTGCGGCCATCCCTTCCAATGATCCTGCCCTTCATGTCATCTGAAGGGAGCGGGACTGAGGAAATGGTCGTCTCGGAAGCTACATCAGAGGCGATTCGCTGGATAACAGTTGCGAGGATCCGGCGCGATCTCCGCTCCCCCTCCTCACGCGCACGTGTCTCCATGTCACGTACCATCACCATCGCATCTCGTCTGGCCTCGTCTTCGACCTTCTCCAGCAGTCGGGTCTTGGCTGCTTTTGCATCGAATCCTGCTACCGCTTCGAGTTCCAGTTGGGCCTCACCCTTGGCCTCGGCAGCCTCGACCATCTGGCGTGCGACGGTCCTCTCCTTCTCGATCACGAGTTCCTCTCGCTGCACGAGATTGGACGAGCGCTGCTCCAAAGTGGCAGTTTGTTGCGTGATCCGGTCCTCTTTCGACACAACCTCCACCCTGCGATGCTCGATCGTTGCCTCTTCACGGTCCCGATATGTTTCGGCCTTCGCCCGTGCTTCCTCGTCAGCTCTGGCGAGGATCCTCTGTGCCTCCATGCGTGCATCAGCGAGGATCTCCTCGGGAGCTGCCGGCTGTCTGACGAGCTTACGCCCGACAAGCAACCCTGCGAAGAAGACAGCAGCAACGACCACGCCTGGTATGAGCAGGCTGAGGGTCTGTTCCATTGTCGTTCCCTGTTCCACCTGTACCGAAAATAGGCGTGCCGAACCCCAAAGGAGTTCGGCACACACACGACACAGACATCGGGAGGGGCTATCCCCTCGTCAGGATGTGTCTAGCTGTTTCTCGTTCACGGTTCAGGCTGTATTTCAGTAGCTATGTGTGTGATTGCCACCGATGGTAGCTGATGAAAGCGCCCTTGGGAACGCGAAAACAAGAAATCCGCTATTCGGATTCGTTCGCACTCGCCTCGGAATCCTTCTCAGCCTCTTCTGATTCGTCTGCGATCACGCCAACTGCACGAAGGACCTGGTCCTGGAGTTGCATCGCAAGCTCAGGGTTATTGCGCAGGTAGTCCTTCGCCTTCTCACGGCCCTGTCCCAACTGATCACCGTCATAGGTGTACCACGCACCCGCTTTGCGTACGATCCCGTGCTCAACAGCGACATCGATGAGGCTGCCCTCACGTGAGATGCCTTCACCGAACATGATGTCGAACTCGGCCATGCGGAACGGAGGGGCAACCTTGTTCTTGACGACCTTGACCCGGACCTTGTTCCCGATGCTCTCAGTACCAACCTTGATCGTCTCGATCCTGCGAATGTCGAGACGCACACTGGAGTAGAACTTGAGCGCCCGCCCGCCAGGGGTCGTCTCAGGTGATCCGAACATGACCCCGATCTTCTCTCGGAGCTGGTTGATGAAGATGGCTGTGGTGTTGGAACGGTTGATCGTTCCCGAAAGCTTGCGAAGCGCCTGGGACATCAACCTGGCCTGGAGGCCCATATGGGTGTCACCCATGTCTCCCTCGAGCTCAGCACGTGGCACCAGAGCCGCAACGGAGTCGATGACGACAACGTCGATCGCCCCTGAGCGGATGAGCATGTCTGCGATCTCAAGTGCCTGCTCTCCTGTGTCGGGCTGGGAGATCAGGAGTTCGTCGATGTCAACTCCGATCGCCTTGGCGTAAATCGGGTCGAGAGCGTGCTCGGCATCGATGAACGCCGCAGTTCCACCGTTGCGCTGAGCCTCTGCAACAACATGGAGGGCAAGCGTTGTCTTACCAGAGGATTCCGGCCCGAATATCTCAACAACGCGCCCACGGGGCACGCCACCTATTCCGAGCGCGAGGTCGAGGGACAGTGCGCCCGTCGATATTGACTCGATCTGGCGTATCTCATCGGTACCGAGGCGCATGATGGCTCCCTTACCGAACTGGCGCTCGATCTGAGACATCGCCATCTCAAGATTCTTGTCCTTCTCGCTCTGTGTTGGAGCCATCTGTTGTTCCCTTTCGACTGGTTGACACCACCGTATCGAACCCTTGTGACAGATTACGGAATGAATGACACGTATGGCATTCATTGGTGCGTTCACCAGCATAGTCGAACATACGTTCGATACGGTGGATTTCGCCCCTACCCCCGTTCTGGGGGCTGTCTGCGCTATATACAACGCAGCGAACCCCGGCTTCACAGGCTCTTCGGAAACGAGCGGGGTCGGGGTGATGCTGGCGGGGTGCCACGTGTGAGAGAGTGGACGTAGGCTGATGCACGCAGTGGTTGTGGTGCTCGA
>JAMBLL010000013.1 GCA_023336765.1 Actinomycetes bacterium
GCCGCCGCGATGCTGCTCATGGACGAGGCTGTCGCCAAGGCCCTCGGATACACACCCAAGGCCTACCTCAGGTCGTACGCCTTTGCAGCGGTCGACCCGAACTGGCAACTCCTGATGGGTCCAGCGCTTGCGACACCGATTGCGCTCGACCGGGCAGGGATGACACTCGACGATATCGACATCATCGATATGCACGAGGCGTTCTCTGCTCAGATACTGTCGAACACTCAGGCGTTCGCATCGGACTCATTCGCACGCGAAAGGCTCGGACGTGACAAGGCGATCGGCGAGATCGACGATGCCAGGTTCAACATCTACGGAGGCTCGATATCGCTCGGCCACCCGTTCGGTGCTACGGGAGCACGACAACTGATGACGATGGCGAACGAACTCGAACGGCGAGGCGGCGGAACCGCACTGGTCACACAATGCGCAGCAGGTGGCATCGGCGCCGCTGTGATCCTCGAGAGGTAGGACATGACATTCAAGAACTTCCACTTCGAACTGGACGACAACGGCGTCGCAACGGTGCTGATCGACCGCCACGACGAGTCGATGAACACACTCGGCAAGGAACTCGTACTCGAACTCTCCGCTGTCGTGGACAGGCTGGAGGAACCAGACGTCAAAGCGGTCGTCATAGGATCATCCAAACGGGACTTCCTTGCAGGGGCAGATATCCGGATGTTCGCCCAGATCTCGTCAACCGACGATGCCATCAAGACGCTCCAAGCACTCCACGGACCCTTTGACAGGCTTGAGGCGCTCCACACGGTCGCTGGGAAGCCCGTCATTGCAGCTATCCATGGCGCATGCCTGGGCGGCGGGCTCGAATTGGCGCTCACAGCCTCCATGAGGATCTGCACGGATAGCCCCAAGACCCAGCTCGGCCAGCCCGAGGTACAACTCGGGCTTGTTCCCGGAGCAGGTGGGACACAGCGACTGCCCGAGTTGATCGGACTCGCCGCAGGACTCCAGATGGTCGTCGGCGGCAAGCCTGTGCGCCCGTACAAAGCACGAAAGCTCGGACTCGTGGACGAGATCGTTCCAACCGCCGTGCTACTCGATGTTGCACGCACCAGGGCAACCGAGGCCATCGGGGCGAAACCGCCAGAGCGCACCATCGCCCTCAATGTGTCCACAGACAACCTGATGAAGTACGCACTGGAGAAGAACCCCGCGGGTCGCAAGGTCCTGTTCAAGAAGGCGACCGAAGTGATGCTCAAAGAGACCGGTGGCCATTACCCGGCACCTCCTCGTGCCATCGAGGCCATCCAGATCGGTGCAGACCACGGCAGAGCAGCGGGGATCGCTGCTGAGATGCGGTTCTTCGCTGAACTCGTGTTCACACCCGAGGCTGGAGCGTTGCAGTCAATTTTCTTCGCAACAACACAACTCAAAGCTGACAGCGGTGTTGACAGCGATGTGACACCTCGCACGGTCGACCATGTTGCCGTGGTCGGCGGTGGGCTCATGGGCGGCGGCATCGCAGCCGTATCAGCGATCAAGACAGACGCGACGGTTCGGATCAAGGAAGTCGACACCGCAGGCGTCGCACGTGGTCTCGGATATGTGTCCAAGGTTGTCTCAAAGAACGCCAAGAGACGCCGCTCGACTCCATTCGAGGTCGAAAAGATCATGAATCGCATCACCGGTTCATCGACCTGGTCCGGGTTCTCGAACACGGACATCGTGATCGAGGCTGTTTTCGAGAGCCTCGACCTGAAGCGCGCGATCCTTGCGCAATGCGAGGAAGCTATGGGATCTGACACCATCTTTGCGTCGAACACCTCATCGCTCCCCATAAGCGAGATCGCTGAAGGCGCCGAGCGACCAGAGAACGTCGTTGGTATGCACTACTTCTCCCCTGTGGAGAAGATGCCGCTCCTCGAGGTCATCGCGACCGACAAGACAAGCGACGAGACCACGGCAACCGCTGTTGCGGTTGGCAAGGCTCAGGGCAAGACGGTCATCGTCGTCAACGACGGTACCGGCTTTTACACGACGAGGGTGCTTGGTCCGTACTCGAACGAAGCCGCGTATCTCCTCGCAGAGGGCGCGTCGGTCGAAGACATCGACAGTGCCATGGCCGCGTGGGGATTCCCCATCGGGCCCCTCCTTCTCGCTGATGAAGTTGGCATCGATGTTGGAGCACACATCGCGGTGATCCTCTACGACGCGTTCGGCGACAGGATGGCCGGCCCACCGATGATGGAAGGCTTGGTCGCCGACGATCGCAAGGGCCGCAAGAACGGCCGCGGCTTCTACGTATACGACAAGGGTGAGCGCCAGGGCGTCGATGAGACCGTCTACGAGGCACTCGGTCTCGGGCCACGCAAGGACATCGATCGTTCAGAGATCCAGGAGCGGATGTCCCTCGCCTTCATCAACGAGGCTGCCCACTGCCTGGGAGATGGGATCCTGAGATCAGCTCGCGACGGAGACATCGGGGCGATCTTCGGTCTCGGATATCCCCCGTTCCGAGGTGGCCCGTTCTGGACCATCGACCAGATGGGAGCCGAGACCGTCGTTGACAAGCTGATCGTTCTTGCTGCCAAGCATGGAGACCGCTTCGAGCCTGCCCAGATCCTGCGCGATTACGCGGCGGAGGACAAGAAGTTCAGGTAGGCATCGCTAGCGAAATGCGGCATCTGATGGTTGGCCGTTGGTGCTCGAGCAGTCTCCCATCGGCCAATTCTCCAAGCTCCAGAAACTGAGTGCCGCAGGGGTCGGAGAGTCTCCCTGCGTTCCTCACGCGTCTACTCTTTGCCCTGTGACACACCAATTTCGTCTCCCAGACATCGGTGAGGGCCTCACCGGGGCTGACATCATGGAATGGTTCGTAGCCGTCGGCGATGAGGTCGCTATCGACCAGACCATCGTCGAGATAGAGACAGCCAAGACAACCGTCGAGATCACTGCAACACACGCAGGGACGGTGCTCTCACTCGGAGGAAGCCCTGGCGAATCGATAGCCGTAGGGGATGTGCTCTTTGTGATAGGGGAGGAAGGCCATCAGCCATCAGCCATCAGCTATCAGCCAGAGAAAGAGGAAGAAGGCCCCTCAGACCTCGCTGCGCTCAGCCACCTCCCCCGGCAGGCCGAGGGAGGAGCTGTGCGGGCGATGCCGATTGTTCGGAAGTTGGCGAAGAAGCGTGGGATCGACCTCGCGACGGTCAGCGGGACCGGTCCCGGCGGTGCC
>JAMBLL010000014.1 GCA_023336765.1 Actinomycetes bacterium
AAGGTCGTGTTCCCAACCACGCTCTCCTCCTCCTCGAGGAACTTCACCCAGTTGCGAGACATCGACGGGTCCAGACCGTTGGCAGTCACACATGCGACCTCGCACGCCCGACAGCCAATGCATCGAGATATGTCTATACGGAATTCAAAAGACATCGGTAATTCCTTTTCAAGCCGAGTTGTGCTTTACGACTCGGACAAAATTCACACGCATCCCCGTGCCACCCGACAGAGGATCGACCGCGTACTTGGTCATCAACGCCGAGTCATCGATGCCCCTCTTGTAGGCACGGGTGAGTTGGCGAGAGTTGTGCCCAAAACCGTGGGTGGTGTACACAGCGTCGTCACTCATCCGATCGGTCACGAGCATCCGGACGGGACCCTGACGAGCACCGTCCTGGTTCACAAGGTCCACCTGATCGCCCTCTTTGACGCCGAACGCTGCCGCAGCCGATGGCGAGATCCACACGGCATTATCCTCCTGGCGACCGAAGAGGACCGGGGTGTTCTGTGTACGGCCAAAGGTGTGCACAGGGGAACGTCCATAGAGCAGCCGCACATGCCCTGGAGGGGCCGAAACGGGTGGGTAATAGGTGGGAAGCGGCTCGTACCCGGTCGGGTCATCGCCTGCGGCAACCTTCTCACGCCAGACCGCTTCGAGGTCCGGCGAGTAGAGATGAACAAGGCCGTCGCCATCATCACCCTTGAAGGGCGGGAACGTGAGTTCTGCACCTGCGCGTCCTCGCCCATCGGTGCCAAGGCCGTGGCCTTCACGGTAGATGGGCCTGCCTTCGTTGAGCACCACGAAGCCCTCTTTGGTGAGTTGGGTCCAGTCGACTGTCCCCTGTTCCGGGTACATCTCGTTCATCTTCGTGATGACGGCTTCGTCGAGCTCTTCGACCGAGCCCCATGGCCAGTAGTCCTGCAACCCGAGTTCAGCACCGATATCGCGGGCGATCTGGGCCTCACCCCGGCTCTCGCCAATAGGCTCGACCGCTTTCTGAACCACGGCTACGAACGGGTCACGGCTCTGGGTCACAGTCAGGTTGTCCCAACGCTCCAGGTATGAAGCTGCGGGCAAGAGCACGTCAGCGTACGTGGTGATCTCCGTCGGAAGCACGTCGACCACGGCCAGGAACTCGAGCTTCTTCAGTGCTTCGACGGTCTCCTGCTGGGCTGGAAGCGTGGTTATCAGGTTCGTCCCAACCACCACCCACGCCTTGATGGAACCGTCGATCGTCGCCTGGCGTATGCCGTTGACATTCACACCGACCGCGAACGGATAGCCAGGATCGCGCCTGTCCGCAAGCGGTGGGAACTCCGGCATGTCTGGATAGACCTCTTCGAGCGTGGGAAGGTGTGCCTTCTGCGGCAGGTAGTAGCCCCCTCGAGAACCCCAAGCCCCGGTGATCGCAACGAGGATCGCCATGGCCCGTGCCCTCTGTGTATCGTTCCCGTACCACACGACGTGGCGTCCCGGATGCAGCGCCATGTGCGAGCCTGCATCGCCGATCATGCGTGCTGAAGCCTCGATCTCTTTGACCGTCAGGCCTGTCTCGACTGCCGCCCACTCTGGCGTCGTGCGTGCAACATGCTCGCTCAGCAGGTCGAACCCCGAGGTGAACTCGTTGACGAAGTCGCTGTCGTAGAGGCCATCGCGAATCAGGATGTGTGTCCAGGCGAGGAGGAGTGCGATATCAGTCCCTGGCTTGATCTGCAGCCATATGTCCGCTCGCAGTGCAGCCGTGGAGCGCCTCGGGTCAACAACGATCAGGTTCGCGCCTCCCGTGCCTGCCGTGACCAGTTCCTGCACCTGGAGGTTGTGCATGTTCTCCCCGAGGTGGGACCCGATCAGCACAAGACAATCGGTGTTCTCGATATCAACAGGTTCAGGCGAATGCATCGCGTGTCCGAAGGTGAGTTGGTAGCCGACCTCTCGCGGTGCCTTGCACTGGTCATAGGCGGGATGTGCATGATGTGCAGTGCCGATAGCCGCAGCGAGGTGCTCGAAGTGGGCCTCTGCAGCTCCATGGGTGAGGAACGCCACAGCACCGGGCCCATCGGCATCGATTATCTCGCGAAGACGTTTCCCGATCTCGGTGTTTGCCTCATCCCAGCTCGTATTCCGGTAAACGGCTTCACCCCGCTCGCCCACACGGATCTGCGGCTTTGTGAGTCGATCGTCGTCCTCATAGAACCCGATTCCCCCGACGCCGCGAGGGCAAAGCTTCCCGCGACTGAGTGGGTGCCCATCGACAGGGCTGATATTGAGAAGCTCGCCTTCTTCACCGAGCTCCACATCGATGCCGCACTTCCAGAAGCACACGCCGCAGGTGGACCGGACTGTGCTGGCCGTCGCCGGCGGATAGAAATGGGGATGGTCTATGGCTGTGGTGTTGTATGCCGCTGCGGGTTGTCCGTCAAGAAGGATGCCTGCTGCGACACCTGCTGTCCCAACGAGGCCGTAGCGGAAAAGGTCACGCCTCGTGAGATCATTGGCACTCATGTCGCTCCCATCGGTAAGAACTCACTAGAAGCTTATATCCGTAGTCACTGAATTAGCATCTCAGCAATAAGATTTCTACAAGAATCTGAAGTAGCGAGAACAACAGCATCGACGAACTCGGTCGGAGTCAACCCCTAGCGCGAGATATCACCCATCAGGAAACCAGGAGCCGGTCGCGGTCGACGGAGAGAGCTGTCAACAGTGAGCAACCCACTCCCCTCCGATTTCACACATCCTCTATGCGGGCACCGAAGGGATATCGGTTGGGAAATTCCGTGAGAAGAAATCGACGATGTCGTCGATATAGGGTTCGAAGGGTCCGAGGTCGCTGTGACCACCGCCTGGCACGACGATCACCTCGGCACTTCCGTGCGCGTCTGCAAGCTGGTGAAGGTTCGTGATCGGGACCACCACATCCTCGTCGCCGTGGACGAGTAGTAGAGGTATGTCAACCGAGACCACCCTTGTACGTGGCGCGAATTCGTCGAATCGGTACCCAATGGTGCGCTGCACAGCTTCAAGGATCGCCGCTACAACCGGTCTGGGGAAGGGCATGTTCTCGTGCATCATCTCTCCAGGGTGCGCAAAGGACGACACAGACACAGCTGCGTCGATCGGCACACCTTTGGATGCGCTGAAGATAAG
>JAMBLL010000015.1 GCA_023336765.1 Actinomycetes bacterium
CGCTCGCTCACCGCAATCTCCGAGTCGCAGTTCTCGGCAACAGCCATCGCAAGGTCTCTATCTGTACAGATACCGATCAACCCGGTCCGGTCGACAACCGCAACAGCGCTTACTCCACGCGCCTTCATTGCAAGCGCCACTTCCCCGATTGGAGTCTCAGGACCGACTATCTCGCAATGTCTTCCCACCAACGCTCGCACCCGCATGTGAACCTCCAGGAACAAGAATATCAGATGTCAGAACACAGAACACAGAACACAGAACACAGAACACAGAACACAGAACACAGAACACAGAATCACGCACTCTGGTATCTGAAAGCGAGTTTGCGAGCGATCTGCCTTCTGCGAGCGGAGCGAGCTAAATCAGATCTTGTTCGCGGATACCGAAGCTTGGATGCCGGAGGCGGCACAGTGCGAGTTTCTCGAGTTGACGGATGCGCTCACGGGTGAGGTTGAACTCGTCCCCGATCTCTTCGAGCGTTCTCGGGATACCGTCATAGAAGCCGTACCGCAGCGCAAGAATCCTGCCCTCACGCACGGGAAGACGGTCAATCGACTTGCGCAACGAATTCGCGATGTCGAGTTCCTCTGTCACCCGCACAGGGTCGGCAGCGTCCTCGTCCTCGATGAAGTCACCGAGTTGGGCGCCATCCTCGCCGATCGGCTGCTCAAGCGAAACGGTGTCTGCGACGGCGAGAGCAAGTTCGACCTTCTGCACCTCAACACCGGCCTCTTCGGCGATCTCCTCGGGCTTTGGATCCCTCCCGAGTTCTGCCTTGAGTGATGCTTGAGCAGCACGAACAGCAGCAAGGGTGTCGTGGAGATGTACGGGGATACGTACTGTACGGGACTTGTCTGCGATCGCACGGGTGATCGCCTGGCGAATCCACCATGTCGCGTACGTCGAGAACTTGAATCCCTTGCGCCAGTCGAACTTCTCGACCGCACGGATGAGTCCGAGGTTGCCCTCCTGGATCAGGTCAAGAAAGTCGATGCCCGATGTGTTGGCGTACCGGCGGGCATTTGCCACAACGAGTCGCAGGTTCGCGGTGAGGAAAGCATCCTTGGCCTCGCCGCCACGCCTCACCTGGCGTTTGAGCATGATCTCTTCCGCCTTGGTCGAGAAAGTGCTGTTGTCGAGGCGATCCTGAGCTGTCTGGCCAGCTTCGATCTTCTGTGCGTAGTCGACTTCGTTCTCGGCGGTGAGGAGTTCGTATTCACCGATCGAGGTCAGATACTGGCTAACGAGGTCGGTGGTGAGTCTGCCACGATCGTCAGTCAGTTTGGAACGGTCCCTGTCCTTGAGCGAACGAGCCAGAGTGTCTCGATCCATCCGCTCCTTGGCGTCAACGCGCTCGCGTTGAGCCTTGTTGACGATCGCTTTCCGAGGCTTTGCACCGGTCGTCATCCAGCTTCCTCCAACGAATAGACGGTCGTTTTGGACATGAGCCACGTGGTCGTCATGGGTAACATTTTCCGGATCCACCTATCCGACGGGTGCAACCAATATCACACAAGCCACGGGTCTTGTGAACCCAATTTCTCGTTCAGAAGGTACGGAATCTCCGAGGCTACCTACACGTCGGAGCCGAATCCGCACGTTTCGGACAACTCGAGGGCGATTTCGAGCACTGGTGCGCTGAACCAGGGACCGCGGGAACCAGCACGGTCTGGTGGCCTCAGCCCGTGCTTGGTTGTCACCTCAATCCCCTCGCACCGATCCTATAATCTCGTAACCTTCTCACACGTGTCGACAGGGATCAGGTGGCTCATGCCGGATAGCTCAACGATGATCATCGTCGCTCTGGCATCGCTTGCACTGGTCGTCATACCCGGGCCCGCCGTGATCTACATCCTCACACGGAGCGTGAGCCAGGGTCGGTCGGCTGGGCTGGTCTCGGCGGTTGGCGTCAACCTTGGGTCATCCGTGCATGTGATCGCAGCAGTCGCGGGACTCACCGTTCTCCTCGCGAGTTCAGCAGTGGCATACTCAGCAGTCAAGTGGGCGGGCGTCGGCTATCTCGCGTGGATCGGCATCAGGACCCTCATGAAGGATGATGCAGACTTCGCCCAACCCCAGTTGCAGCAGACGGCACTGCGCAAGATCTTCATCCAGGGCGTCCTGGTCAACATGCTCAACCCAAAGGTCGCGATCTTCTTCCTCGCATTTCTTCCGCAATTCGTCGATGCTGATGCGTCCAACGCGACGGTACAAACACTCGTGCTTGGCATGACCCTGGTAACGATCGGCCTCATCACGGACTCGTTGTATGCGCTAGCTGGCGGGTCCGTAGGCGATGCCCTCAGACGGAGACCGACGTTTGCACGGACAACCCGAATCGTCTCAGGATCGATCTACATTGCCCTTGCAGGTATCGCTGCAGTAACAGGGACCAAGGTCACAAGTTCATAAAGCACAGAACACAGAACACGTCTTCCGTCTCCTTGTTAGTTGTCCGGATTCAACAATCTGGCGGCTGATTCGGAAGGACTTGTCGTCACACGTATCATTCGGTATAATCCCCTAGTCAGGAACTTAGGAACTTAGGAACACATCGAGGTAGAGGATGCGTCTCGAACTGACCAAACGAACCGATCTCGCATTCCGCGCGCTCACGGCTATCGAGAGCGACTCGGAGCACAGAGTGAACGGAGCGACCTTGGCAGATGCCCTAGGCATCACAACCCACTATCTGCCCCACGTCATGGCACCTCTCACCCGGTCAGGTTGGGTTATCTCGACATCGGGACCGCGGGGTGGCTATACGCTCGTGGTGGACCTCGACAACATCACACTTCTTCAACTTGTCGAAGCTGTGGAGGGTCCGATCGATACAACAGGATGCCTCCACCTTGGACCACGCCACAACTCTGGCCATACCTGTGCCCTTCACCGACCCTGGACGAAGGCACGCAAGGCGCTCATGGCAGAGCTCGATGACGTCACGATCGGCCATATCGCTCGAGACCCGCACACGGCACTCTGAGCAGAGCTCACACGTGAAGCGCACACGTTCGATGGTGGCTGCACTGTTCCTCGCCCTGGCGCTCGCAACAGCATCATGTTCGGGAACCGAGCCAGCCGACGATGGTTCGATCCCGTCCGTGCCGATCGGCTTGGCTCCAGGAGATCCGTTGGCTGGTGCACAGCTGTACCGGAGTGTGTGCGCCTCATGCCACGGTACAGATCTCGCGGGTGTCGAGGGACTCGGGCGTGAACTCGTTCCGTCGTCGTTTATCGCCACCATGTCCGAGGATGACCTGGTCCTCTTCATCATCGAGGGACGGTCCCTCGACCACCCGGACAACATCACTGGCGTGGCAATGCTGCCAAGAGTCGGCAACCCATCTCTCAGTGACCAGGACATCGCCAATGTCGTCGCCTACATCAAGGCACAACAGTGATCGATTCCTCGGAAGTGCTCATGATCGACGAAAACGATTCCCTACGGCTCGTGAGCGGGTATATTACCTACTCACGGTCTAAGGAACTTCCATGCGGCTAGAAATGACGAAGAAATCGGATCTCGCGCTCAAGTCGATGCGTTGCATCGGCGATGCCGGTGATGAACTCGTTGCCGGTAAGGCGCTCGCTGCGAAGCTGGACATCACAACGCACTACCTCCCCCAGGTCATCGCTCCCCTCGTCAAGGCTGGCTGGGTCAAGTCAACACCTGGACCGCGAGGGGGCTATCGGCTCGTCGTCGACCTCAAGGAAGTCAGCGTCCTGGACGTGATCGAGGCGATCGAAGGAAGGATCGAGGACCAGGGGTGTGTCCAGCGCGGCATCCCGTGTCCGGAAAACGATCTGTGCGCACTCCACGAACCCTGGCAAGCTGCTCGTGATGCCATGCTCGACCAACTCGCCAGTGCTTCAATCGCTGACAATGTGCGGCCATGTACGGACATCGTTGCCCCACCGATCACCGCTGGATAGCCCCGTCAGCCGTCAGCCGTCAGTTGGAGAAACCCGCCGTAACCTGGCAACGCCGATTCCACGCTGCTCTGATTGTTCTTCTGACCGGGCGCTGGCGGGAAGCTCCCAAGGGGCGGGGCGTCCGCTAAAGAACACATATCAGAGCTTCGTTCGTATGCTCCCAACCAATGAACACAACCTCTTCACAACTCCCGATCTGCGTTCACTGCGGAACCCCTCGACCAGCGGATGAAACGCTGTGTCCTACCTGTGGGAAACCATGGATCGATACAACGATCCAACCCGGTGCCACATCGGACGTGGCACCGCCGGCAGTAGCCGCGACGGCGGACACAGGTGATGCCTCGGGCAAACAAGACGATGAACCATCGACCGGTGCCGTTGCCGCTGCGGCTGCCGCAGCCACAGTGGCCGCCCATGCCAATAAGGGAGACTCCACCTCACCCACAGAACCTGCGACCGCTCACGACAGCGAGACTGATGCCACTGACGGCGCCGATCAACCTACAGATGGCACTGACGACGCAGACGGACCCGAGGATGCTTCGACAGATGCGGCCCCTCCGGTCGTACCACCACCTCCACCTCCCCTTGAGCCTGATGACACCGGCGAGTTCGCGTTCGACGCATGGAGCCAACCCCCTCAGGATGAGGGAGGAGGCAGAAGCAAGGCCTGGATCGTGCCAGCGGGGATCATCGCAGCGATACTCGCCGCGGTCGGGTTCCTCGTGTTCAGTGGAAACAGCACGACAACCACAACGACCATCGCTGCTCTGAGCACCACCACTGGATCGGAAACGGCTACGACGACAGCCACCTCTGTAACGACGACAACCCAATTGACGACCACAACAGTGATCGCCTACCCCCAGCCTGAGGACTGGCCACCTACGGGTGAACCGATCGACATCGATGACCTCACCCTCAAGCAGGCAGCCATCGGGCCGATCGACATGGGAACACCCATCGACGAAGTGGCAGGTGCCCTAGTCGCAAGCCTTGGAGAGGCAACAGCTTCTGGTATCGACGATCTCTGCCCACCGGACGAGTCGTATTGGCTTGCGTTCGGGCAACTCACGGCCATCTTTGATGGGTTCGACAGCGACTCTGTCTTCGTCTCATACCGGTACGACGAGCCGGAAGGAACCGACGAAGAGTTGGGGCTGAAGACACTCTCGGGAATCGCTATCGGAGATACCGTCGAAGATCTGATCGACACCTACACGCAATTCACGATCTCGTTCGAGATCATCGACTCCAAGGACTACTTCCGGCTCAGCGATGGCGGTGAACTCCTCCTGTGGGGACCCGTCTCGAGCATCGACCCGGCTGGATTGATCGAGGGCATCTACTCGCCGACCGCCTGCGACACCGCACCATAGGGGGCTAGCGGATAGGGACTGCAGGTTTCAGAGTTTTCAGTTCACAGTTTTCAGTTCACAGTCGGAAACCGGAACGGAATCGGGTTCTTGGGACGTTCGAGGAGAGCGGTGAACGGAGAACGAATGCTCTTCCCTCTGTGCACTCATTCCGAAGACGGAGAGTGGAGAACGCAAGACCGTAGATCGATATCAGAGCGACCGGCACGCCGCCACGCGCTATCTAGTGGGAATTCCCCTTAACATTCTGACGCTGCCGCAACACGAACACCAACTGGTGAGCACATGACCCATCACAGCACTGATACAGAACACCGGACCAGGCTTCACAGGATTTTCAACGTGCCAAACGTGATCTCCATCGGAACCGGTCTGGTGGCGTTCGCTCTACTTGCCTCGGTTCTCGATACCAACATCGGCATCATCATCTCGGCCATCGGCGCAGGGGTTCTCGCCGGTGGAGTATGGCTCCTCATTGCACGATACCGATCCGGACCTGACCTCAAGTCCACGGTTGCGGATCTTACGCTCCTTGGCGCCATCCCGTCCGACGATTCCGGTCCCGCCCCGGCACTCTCGGACTCCGACACGTCCGACCGCTACACCGGCCTTCTCGGCGAGATAGAAGGGCACACAACCGGAAGAGTCCTCCTCGTCAGCTCCGCTGCACCGGGCCACGGGGCATCGACCGTAGCGATGAACCTCGCCATTGCTGCCGCCAGGGCAGGCAGACGAGTGATGCTTATCGATGCCGACTCATCACCCAACGGTCTGGGGAGATTCCTCTCAAGCGGCCGCTCACCCGGATTGTCTGACGTTGCCTCAGGTGACGCGACGCTCGCCGAAGCAACACGAATGTGGACACTCGACGACGGGACCAGCTTCCCGATGATGCCATCGGGAGAGGACCCAACAAGTGAGGATGCACTCGCCGGATTGCTGATCGCCGAGGCACTCGACACCGTTTCTGAACACGCCGACCTCATCTTGATCGACGTGCCTCCCGTCCTATGGTCGGAATCCACTCCTGAACTCGGAAGGCATGCGGACGGGACGATTCTCGTACTCTCGGACAACGCACAACCCGCTGC
>JAMBLL010000016.1 GCA_023336765.1 Actinomycetes bacterium
GCCCGCTGAGGCTCACCAAGCCATCTCAGACTTCCTCGATAGGCACAGCTGATCCGCTCGACCAGTCGTAGAAACCTCTCCCGGACTTCTTGCCGATGTCACCGCGAGCCACCATGTCTCGAAGGAGCGCTGGGGGCGAGAAACGTTCCCCGTACACCGACGCAAGATGATCGGCGATCTTGAGACGCACGTCGAGGCCGACAAGGTCACCGAGCATCAGCGGTCCCATGGGGTGGCGGTAACCAAGCGACATCGCCCTGTCGATGTCTTCGGGGGCGGCCACTCCCTCTTCCACCATCCGGATAGCCTCGACGCCCACGAGAACACCGAGACGAGACGTGGCGAACCCGGCCGCGTCGTTCACGAGTGCTTGTTCCATGCCAAGGAACGAGACGAAGCCAGAGATTAGGTCGAGGGTGCTGTCGCTCGTCGCTGCCCCCTGGATCACCTCGACGAGAGACATGGCCCACACCGGATTGAAGAAGTGCATACCGGCAAATCGGTCGGGATGTTCGAGGCCTCCAGCGAGCGCATCAATGGAGATGCTCGATGTATTCGAGGCAAGGACACGAGGTGTACGCTTCTCGGCGGCGGCCAGGACGGCCGACTTGAGGCCAAGGTCCTCGATCACAGCCTCGATGATCACATCGAGATCGGTATCTAGGTCTTCCACCGAACCCACCGCGACCAGATTGCTGATCGCAAGCTCAGCCGTCTCCGCCGGAATCTTCCCGCGATCTCGCCCGGCACGAATCGTATCGGCAGTGCGCACCACCGCCTTGCTGGCCGTCTCGAGGTCCACATCGACTATCGCTGTTCGGGCTCCATTGACCGCAAAACGATGAGCGATTCCAATCCCCATGGTGCCACCACCAATGATTCCTACTTTCACTGTGACTCCGTAATTCGTAAATCGTACATCGTAGATCGTACATCGAAAAGGCTCGGGACATCGTAGATCGACTCAGGCCTCACTCATCTTCTGTCGTCACGTGGTATTCGTACTTGTCAGCCAACCGGCAGAGGCGACTGCAGTCCCTGCTGGCGATCGACGATCGTACGATTTACGATTGTACGACTTCGGTCATCGGTCATCCGTCATCCGTCTACTCTCCCCCCATGGAACCCATCCGCCTAACCCAGTACTCCCACGGTGCTGGGTGAGCCTGCAAGCTCGGTCCTGACGAGTTGACGCAGGTTCTGCGTCCTTTACACAACCACCCATCAACGACACACCCGGACCTTCTCGTAGGTATCGCCGGGGCGGACGACGCCGGGGTTTATCGCATCGACGACGACCGCGCGATCGTCCAGACCATCGACTTCTTCACGCCGGTCGTTGACGACCCTGGTGACTGGGGCAGGATCACAGCCGCAAACGCCTTGTCCGACATCTACGCAATGGGGGCTGAACCGCTTACGGCACTCCAGATGGTGGCCTGGCCACGCGACACGATCCCGTTCGAGGTGCTCGGTAAGGTGATCGAGGGCGGCTCCGAGGTAATGGCCGAGGCTGGATGTACCATCGTTGGAGGCCACTCGATAGACGACACTGGCCCCAAATACGGCTTTGCGATCACCGGTATCGTCTCGCTCGATGAAGTCATGACCAATGCAGCGGCAAAGCCTGGCCAGGTTCTCATCCTGACGAAGCCCCTCGGGACGGGCATCCTCTCAACAGCCATCAAGAACAGCAACCTTCCTCGCGATCTCGAACGAACCGTCATTGCGTCCATGACAACCCTCAACCGTGGCGCATCCGACGCTGCCAGACGCGTTGGCGTGTCGGCAGGAACCGATGTGACGGGTTTTGGATTGCTCGGGCATCTCTCCGAGATGGTTCGGGCATCCCACGTCAGTGCCCATATCGACGTCGAGGCTGTGCCCCTTTTTGATGGTGTGCACCGCTATCTCAAGAGTGGGGACATACCTGGGGGAACCCGCAGGAATCTCGCGGCAGTGGAACCGATGGTCGTGTTCGGGCCCCACGGTGATCGATCCCGACTCATCCTCGCCGACGCGCAGACGAGCGGCGGGTTGCTGCTCACGGTCGATGCCCCACTCGAGGCTGCGCTGCACCAGGCGCTGGCGGATGAGGACACAGGCGCATGGACGATCGGAACGATCGTCGAACGCACTTTCGAGCACGGACCATCCGGGTCGATCATCACCACATAGCTAGTTCCTTACTAAGCGACTTGCTATTTATCGGAACTGCGTTAGGATGTGGTCACCGAGCCGCAAATGCGGCCCTGTCGGATTTCCTATCCCCCCTGGGGAATCCGACAGAATCTCTGTTACGGACCCCGTCCCACTCGGGGTCCGTAACGCGTCCACAACGAACAACACCGATAGGCTGGAACACGCAATGAAGTTCCGACTGCCACGCCCCAGCCAGATGCCTGCAACCCTTCGGGAACTCGCACGCCGTCGGCCAGTTGAGGCCGAGGAGTATCTCGATTCCCACCACGACGCCTGGGAACAGATCGCTGGGACGCATCCCCACGAGGCCGCGGATATCCTCGAAGCTCTTGACGAGGAGGGTGCCGCAGACCTCCTCCAAGATCTTGATCTCGTCGATGCCGGAGATGTACTCGACCAGATGCGCCCCGAGGCCGCTGCCGACGTCATCGAGGAACTGCATCCAAGACAAGCTGCGGGGTTGATCTCCGAGATGGATCCCGATCAGGCTGCAGACCTCATCGGCGCGCTGGACCCCCAGGAGCGCACGGCGGTCCTCGACGCACTTGACCCGGACACCGCCCGCGAAGTCGAGTCGCTACTCGTCTTTGCGGCGGACACCGCCGGCGGCATGATGACCACCGATTTCGCCGCACTGCTGGCCGATATCACGGCCGCCGAGGCGATCGAAGCTCTCCGCTCGCTCCACGAAGACCTTGGCTCGAATATCCGGTACGTGTATGTGGTCGATGACGCTGGGAGATTGCTCGGCGTCGTTGCGTTCCGTGATCTCGTCTTTGCCGCCCCCGACACGAGCATCGAACAGGTGATGACGACCGACCTGGCGGTGGTCCGCACGGATACGGACCGCGAAGAAGTGGCGGAACTCATCCAGAGGCACACGCTCATTGCGATCCCCGTCGTCGACAGCACCGGCACACTCGTCGGCATGGTCAAGATATCCGAGGCCATCGAGGGCATAGTGGCCGAACTCGGCGAAGACCTCACGGTGATGGTGGGCGCAGGTGAGGAGGAGTCGGTATTCACGCCTGTCAGCACGTCCGTGCGAAGACGCCTCCCATGGATCACGTTCAACCTTGCGGTTGGCATCGTCCTTGCATCCGTGATCTCCCGATTTGAAGGTACCCTCGCCACGTATGCGGTTCTGGCTGCGTACATGCCGGTGGTTGCTCTCCTTGCTGCCAATTCGGGCGCACAGAGCCTTGCCGTGATGATCCGTTCGATGGCAGTTGGAGATCTCCCACGGGGAAGAGCCTTCCGTGCCATCCGTCGTGAGGTAATTGTCGGACTGATCGACGGCACTCTGATCGCTGCAATGGCAGCTGGTGTTGCCGCAATGACGATCGGCCTCTTCACTGAAAGCGGGGGTGCAGAGATCGCCCCGATGGAGATCGCATTGATAGTCTTCATCTCAGTCTGGATCTCATTCCTCGTGGCTGGGCTGGTGGGTGCAGGCATACCGGTGCTGTTACGCCGCCTGGGCCAGGATCCCGCACTTGCATCGAACATCTTCTTGACCATGGTCACCGACATCGTCGGGATGGGCGGGTACCTGGTCGTTGCGACCATCCTGCTCACGGGAACAGGCTGAGACTCTTCTAGCGTCCAACGGAGCGATATATCTCGCTCGTGGTCGCCAGAAGCTATGCACGGTTCAGGGCGGGCACGATCTCGGGCCTTTCACATCACATCTTGTGAGCTCTGAGTGAATACATGAGTGGAACCAGGTCGCGTTGATGCTTGGGGAGCCTCCATCGGCCGTCGTCGCCCTGCACCATATGGTGCTGTCCCTGCCACTCGAGGAACCGGTGCTCCTCATACAGGTCGATCGCGAGCCCCTGAGAGGTGAGTGCACCCATGATCTCGCCCAATCCGTGGTTCCACTCAAATATTCGAGCGTTCTCGATGACTGCCGAGCCGACGTCACCGACATCGAGGTCCCAGCTGATCGGGTCAGCAACCTCGAAGTACGGATACTCAATGGTGAGTGTCTCGTCGTGGGGATCCTCGATCGGAAACCTCAACGACCAGGCAACCGGATGACACTCGCGTATGTAGAAGACCCCGCCTGGCTTCAGCATCGTTGCAACGACCTCACCCCAACGCGAGATATCAGGAAGCCAGTTGATCGCACCAACGCCGGTGTACACAAGGTCGAACTGTTCATCGACGACTGACTGAGGTGTGAGGTACAACTCGGTCTCGACGAATCGGCCAGGCGTGCCGCTCTCGTCGCTGAGGCGTCTTGCAGCTGCAATCGCCTCAGGTGAGAAGTCGATGCCAGTGACAGCCGCACCAAGCCTCGCCAACGAAAGGGTGTCCATGCCGAAGTGGCACTGCAGATGCAGCAGTGACCGACCCTCGAGGTCGCCCAGATACGGGTGATCGAACTGGACCACGCCGGTGATCCGATCCTTATCCGCTATGAAGCCAGGGGCATCGTAGCCATCGGGCATCCAGTGCCCTGCGACCCGTTCGCTCCAATTGGCCCGGTTCGCGTCGTAGTACTCGTCATGTGTCACGGCATCGACGCTACCAGATGAAAGAACACAGAACACAGAACACAGAACACAGAACACAGAACACAGAACACAGAGCACAGAGCACAGATGAAGCATCGCTTGTTCTGCTATCTGGAAGCGAGGCGCAAGCCGAGCGATCTGCTTTACGACCCCAGGATCGCTGTGCCGCTGGCCGTGAAGGGGCCGAGGTAGATGATCTTGAATCCGTCCTCGAGGCGGACAAGGTAGTTGTCTCCGACCAGCACAATCTCTTCAGGAGTCGAGTCCGGATTGGCAACGATGTTGACCGCAGCGACATCGTCCACGATATGGAGCGCTGAAATCGGGGGGAACAAGTCGACAACCTCTGCGATGATGTCGTAGAGGTCGATGTCTGTCAGTGAGGTGTACGACTCCGCGTCGAGAAGCACGACAACCGTGTCGCCAGGAGCATCCGTTTCAACACGGCTGACGATCGCATACTCCGGAGGCGTCAAGGTGGAGAGTGGCTGACTTGTTGTCGTCGTTTCGACGACAGTCGGCTGAGGAAGCGTGACCGTGGCAGATGTTGTGAGGGGAGTGAGCGAGGATGATGTCGTCGATTCGGGCGCGGAATTTGATGTACAAGCTGCGGCGACCAGCGCCACGGCTACAAGGATGCCCAATCGTTGAACCCGTCTCACATTCTCGATACTACTCGTCTGTCACGACTGTGAGTCTCTCCAGTCATCGAAGTTCACCCCATCGAGGAATCCGTCGCCGTTGACAAGCGGGAAAAGCCTGGCTACATCCGTGAACGCTTCCTCATTTCGGGTGTTGCGGAGTTGGGCCTCGGCAAGCTCGAGGACTGGCCTCCATGCCCTTGGTCCCAGAGCGAGATCTACCCTCGACTCCCATCCGAGATCAGGCCGAGCAGGCGCGTCGGCCCAGAATGCGCGAAGCTTCTGAGCCATACGCAGTGCCCGGCGGACATACTTCGCCTCATCTTTCGACACTGGCCCACCTGACACGACCGAGTCCGTCCAATCGACGAACATCTGCTCATTCCATGAGTCGGGATCTGACACAACAGCCTCGTACAGCGCCTCAACCGCGCTCACCAGGCCACTCACGGGCACTCCACCTCAACGAGGGCAAGGAATCCCTTTCGCAAACGTTGTGTCACCGGTCCAGGCGCGTACGCGACCTCCCCGACGGCAGTCACAGGCAGGACCTCCTTGACCGTGGACATGACGAATACCTCGTCAGCTTCAAGAAGACGTTCGGACCGAAATCGGCCGATCTCCGTAGCAATACCCAGGAGTGCCGCTGTCTCGATCGTTGCCTGCCTCGTGATCGATGCGAGGATGCTGGTTTCGAGGCTTGGCGTGTACAGGACACCGTCGGTGACCCAACCAAGGCTGAACGTCGGGCCTTCGAGCACGACATCGTCCTGTCCCACGAGCGCGGCATCATCGTATCCACGGGACTTGGCACCAAGCGTTGCGGCCAGATTCGGTCCGTAGGAAAGGGTCTTTGCCCCGGTCAGTTCTGACATCCTCCCATCGGCATGCCACGGCGCGTCGATCAGGTCAAGCCTCACTGAGGACGGGACATCAGGGACCGGCTCGAGATACACGATCACAACATTGTCGGTGCCAAGATGCTGGGGATCCGGGCCACCGGTCACATACATGCGCAGGACACCGTCACCGCCGCCGCCCACGCGAACACCCCATGCCTCGAGTTCCTCGCGAGGCGGCAGTCCAATCCGGAGATTGCCTGCACTCTGCTCAAGGCGGTCGAGGTGGTGGCCAAGACGAAACACACACCCGTTGTAGGTCCTCATGGCCTCGAAACAACCATATCCCCGTTGGAAGCCAATATCGAAGATGCTTACAGTTGCTTCGGCTGGAGCAAATTCATCACCGTTGATGAGCACCGGTCCAATGGTTCGATCGTTCATGGCCTGAAACCGTTGGTGATCGGGAGCCTGCGATCCCTGCCGAAGGCTTTGGGTGAGATCTTCACGCCGGGTGGCGATTGCCGACGCTTGTACTCGTTACGGTCAACGAGGGTCGTTACACGACGGACGACCTCGGGATCGCAACCAGAAGCGATGATCTCAGACGATGTCATGTCCTCCTCGATGTACTTGAACAAGATGTCATCGAGGACGTCGTAGGGTGGAAGCGAGTCAGAATCCTTCTGGTCGTCGCGCAGTTCTGCCGACGGTTCCTTTTCGATGATCGTTTGGGGGATGACCTCGCCTTCAGAGTTCCGCCATCGAGCCAGGTCGTAGACCATTGTCTTGTACACATCCTTGAGCACGGCGAACCCACCAGCCATATCGCCGTACAGCGTCGCATATCCAACGGCCAGTTCTGACTTGTTCCCCGCTGCGACCACCATGCCACCGAACTTGTTCGAAAGGGCCATCACCGTTGTTCCCCGGATGCGTGCCTGGAGATTCTCCTCTGCAACATTGGCGGGAGCATCGCCAAAGACCGGGTCAAGAGCGCTCAGGAACTCTGTGAAGATGCCCTCGATCGGCACGGTATCGAGACGGATGCCAAGCCGCTCAGCCAGGTCGATCGAATCGCTGACCGACCCTTCGGACGAGTACCTGCTTGGCATTGTGATTCCCCGGACTGAGTCGGGCCCGATCGCATCAACAGCGATGACAGCAGTGAGCGCTGAATCGATTCCCCCGGACAGACTGATCACAGCCTCTGAGAACCCGTTCTTCGATAGATAGCCAGCCAGTCCCGTGCACAGAGCGTGGTAGACCTCCTCAGGGGAATCAAGCACAGGCGCAACAATTGGTTGGATGTCCCTCTCCAGACCTGTCCGGGGAGCAGATACATCAATCGTACGCAGGGCCGTCTCGCGGGAGTCGTCTAGACCAACATCGATGTCAACGATGAACCGGTCCTCCACGAACTGGGGCGAGCGAGCCAGAAGCGTGCCATCGGGCGCGATGACCATGGACCCACCGTCGAAGACGAGTTCATCCTGGGCACCTACAGAGTTGACATAGACCACATAAGCACCGCTGGCGACTGCCCGGTCCGTGAGCATCGATAGTCGCTCACATGTCTTTCCGAAGTGGAACGGCGAACCGTTGATATTCAACAGTACCTGTGCACCCCCGGCCGCCTGGGCCATCGGTGGTCCGTCCTCGGTCCAGATGTCCTCGCAGATCGTGACACCGCACCGCGTTCCGCCCACCGAGTGGACGACGATCTCGTCGTCTCCAACCGCGAAGTATCGAGCCTCATCGAACACGCCGTAGTTCGGCAGAAGTTTCTTGTGGTACACATCAACGACCTCACCCCCGGCGAGTATCGCGGCGGCATTCGCCAGCGGCCGCGCAACAGAGTCATCTCCAGGTCGTGACTTGGGGAGTCGGTCAACGAATCCGATCACGGCGACCGTCGCTCCAGATGCTCTCGCGAGTCTGCCCACGACCGCGAGGTTCGCCTCGATGAATCCCTCCTTGAGAACGAGGTCCTCCGGTGGATACCCCGTGACTGCAAGCTCGGGGAGGAGAACCACATCGGCCGACTGGCCTTCGGCCCATGCCATGGCGTCGAGGATCTTCTCCTCGTTACCACCGAGGTCGCCCACGGTCAGGTCGAGTTGGGCTCCAGCGATCCTCAGCCTTCGCGTCACAGACCCTCCACGGTCTCGTCGATCAGATGATCGACGACAGCGACAAGCGCGTCGTGTCTTTCAGCGCCGCTGGCAATCGCCTCATTGAAGACAGCCAATTGTCTGTCTGCGCTCGTGCCGTGCGCGGTGATATCCCTGATCCGCGCAACGTGGGCAGTGGATCCAAGCTCCTCAGCAGACTCGCTTGTGAGCTCGATAAGTTCCTCCGCGAGGACCGACATCGGTACGAGTTGCCCTACACCAAAGTCGATGAGCGACTCGGAAGCCCCGTAACGTTGAGCCCTCCAGTTGTTCTCGTCGATCAACGTACGCGAGTACACCCGCCATCGTTGGTTCTTCAATCTGCGCCGGTAGAGCATTGCAAGCAACGCCTGGTAGAGCGCAGCGATCGCGATCGCATCCTCGAATCTCGTACACAGGTCGGACGACCTCATCTCGAGCGTCGGATAACGCCCCGACGGCCGTATGTCCCACCAAAGCTTGCTTGAGTCCTCGATGACCCCCGCATCGACGAGGACTCCGACGAAACGTTCGTACTCGGACCAATCGCGAAACTCGTCAGGCAACCCCGTCCGTGGCAGGCTTCGGAACACTGCGGGCCGGTAGCTCTTGAGACCCGTGTTGTCCCCGTGCCAGAACGGAGAGGATCCCGACAGGGCGAGGATGTGCGGGAGGAAGTAGATCACCTGGTTCATCAGATCGATCCGTAGATCCTCGTCATCGATCTCAACGTGCACGTGCATCCCGCAGATCAAAAGCCTGCGCACCACACCCTGAAGCGCCTGCTCCAAACTGCGGTACCGGTGCTTCTCGGTGCGTCGTTGGGCGGACCATTCAGCCATAGGGTGGGTCGAGGACGCAATGATCGCCATGTCGTATTCGGAGACCGTGTCCGAAACGAACGTGCGCATACCACGCAGGTACTCGGTCAACTCCTGGGTGTCGTTACTCACCGGTGTTCCGATCTCGACCTGTGAGCGAATGTACTCCGGGCTGACCTCGCCAAAGGGGGGGTGTTCAAGAGCCTTGAGAAGTTTCGGTGGGAGTTCGCTCACGAGATCTCGAGTTGAGCGGTTGACGACGAAGTACTCCTCTTCGATTCCAATGGTCAGTCGTGGCTTATTCGGGATCATGAAGCCAGAGTAGACGGTTCGGAAGTTCACAGTTCACAGTTTCAGCTCACAGTCAGAGCCTCGCACATCTGAGCGGTGCCGTTCTCTTGCGGGTCGCGCTGATTGGAGAGCATTCGTTCTCGGTCTTCTGTTCTTCGTTCTCCGTTCATCTCCAAGAACCCTGTCCCGATACGGGTTTCTGACTGTGAACTGTCGACTACTGACTCTTCTTTCACTCCACAACCAGCAGTCCGGCCTCTTCCAGAGCATGCCTCAACGCGCTCTCCTCGCCGGGCCGGACCGAGACGGACAGGACACCTCCACCGCCATAGGGCGCGTGGCGCATCTGGATATCCCTGATATCAGCGCTCGAGTTTGCGAATGCGCGACCCACCTTGGCGAGTTCGCCTGGTTCGTCTGCGAGAGCGACCCTGACCTGTGCTGTCTGGGCACCAAGGGACCTTCTTGTGTCGCGGGCTTCGCTAAGCATCTGCAGGAGACTGTCATCCGCCGAGACGATCGCGGACTCTATTTCGGAGAGTCGCTCACGAAGTAGGCCAATCGCGTCGAGCATCGGGCCACGGTTGGTCTTGAGTATCTCGACCCACGGTATTGGCAGCGACGAACCAACTCTCGTGAGGTCACGGAAGCTCCCGGCAGACAATTCAAGGGCTTCGGGAGTACCCGATGCCCCGGACAACAGCGCACCTGCCACGATGTGCGGAAGATGGCTCACGGCGGCCACTGCACGGTCATGCTCGGGAGCAGACATCGCCACTATCCGAGCACCAAGATCAGTGATCGCCCTGGAAACGACATCGACCGTGTCGACATCGGCGTCACCGTAGACGACCACCCACGCAGCACCGCTGAACAATGATGCAGTGGCTGCACGAGGACCAGAGATCTCCCTACCTGCCATCGGATGTGTCGCTACAAATCTGAGGTTCAATGGGGCTGCGCTGACGACGGGTGACTTGACTCCAGCAACATCCATCGTGGGAACCGATGTCGACAGGTTCGAGATGATCTCGATGGTCGCCTTCGGTGGGGCAGCGACAACGAGGAGATCCAGTGGTGCATCCATGAGCGCTTCGAAGGACTCGGTCATCGAGTCAGCGACCTCTCTGTCCATGGCGATCGCCCTCACGTCAGCATCCGGGTCGAACGCGGTGACCCGCCAGCCAGCCTTCCTGAGTCCAAGCCCCATCGAGCCACCGATGAGACCTGTGCCGACAATGCCAACATGGCAAGGTTCGGGTATGTGATTTCTGTGTGTCAGTGGGTTATCTGTCATTGTGGTGCTCGGTAGATATCACCGGCAGGCTAGGCAGGTTGAGTCAACAGCCAGCAACTCCCTTATTGAGGTGTTCCCCGAAAGCCGTGGCACGGGGAACCCTCCTACTCTGAGGGCATGGAACGAGTGCTTGTGACGGGAGCGGCAACGTGGACGGGGGGGAACCTCATCCGTCGGCTGTCACAGCGCGACGACATGGCTGTCTTTGCTGTTGACGATCGCTCGCCACGGATCCGTTTCGATGCAGATTTCAGGAAGTTATCTCTGGACGGACTCGACCTCGCTCGTTACATCCTCGAGGTCGACCCAACCATGGTGGTCCACCTCCAATCCGTCCACAGAACCTCGGAAGAAGGGCGACGAGCGTCATCGGAGGACAGAATTCTTGGCTCACTGGGACTCTTCGGGGCGATCGAGCGGCTCACATCGATCCGCTCGGTGATCATCAAGTCCGACACGGCAATTTACGGCGCCAGCCCCCGCAACCCTTCTGTCCTTGCCGAGACCACGAGACCTCAGGGCAAGCCAAGTCGGCATCAGCGAGACCTCGCTGAGATGGAGCGATTCATCGGCGAGGCACGAAAGGTCCATCCCGAAACAGTCTTCACGACGCTCCGATTCGCTCCGATCTTTGGACCGAATGTGGGAAACTCGATCAGCCGATACCTCACCCTTCCCGTAGTGCCAACCCTGCTCGGCTTCGACCCCAGGCTCCAATTCATCCATGACCGCGACGCCGTCGATGCACTTGAGCACGCCATAGACAATCCAATAGACGGAATATTCAATGTCGCGGCGGATGGCCAGATGTACCTTTCGAGGATGCTCAGGCTCGGACGACGTATCCCTCAGCCCCTTCCTGGCCGGATGTTCGATACAGCGTTGCGTGCCATGACGAGGTTCAATGTTCCAGCACCCGATCATCTCAAAGGCCTCATGAAACACGGCCGGGTTACCGACACGACTCGTATGCATGAGGATTTCGGCTTCACACCTACACACACATGTCGTCAAACGGTCCTCTGCGGCTACGAGCGGATAGATACGAACCATGATGCAACGTGACCTCACGTCACTGACCAAGCGTGAACTCTATGGGATGGCACGTGACCGCGACATCTCTGGGCGTTCATCCATGTCCAGGTCGGAGCTCGTTGAGGCGCTCAGACCTCCGCCGACGGAACCGCACGAGGACGACAATCCCGAGGTTGAAGTGGTCGAGGACGATTTCGATGTCGACGGGATCGGATCGGTACCGCTTCCCGGCATCTCGCCCGAGGATCGCGCTGAAGCACGGGCAAGGCGAACAGCTCTTGAGGACAGACTGAGCCAGTTCGTGGACCAGTCGAGGCACTGCTCCTGGACGAGCATCGAAGGCCATCCTTGTGGACTACCGGTGCTGGCTGGAACGGATCGCTGTGGCCTCCATGGCGACGGATCGATCGCTGACAGACCGATACCTCTCACAGGTTCTCTCGGTTTCTCATCCTGGCCAACGCTCTGGAGGCATCTGACACTCGCCACATACGATCCGGACGCATTCGGTTTGGACCCGGTGGTTGCGGAGATGACCTGGAGCGTCCTGAACCGGCTCTACTACGACTACTTCCGTGTTGAGGTCGAAGGGATCGAGAACGTTCCAAGCAATGGTGGAGCCGTGCTTGTAGCGAACCACGGTGGTGCAGCGGTCCCCTATGACGGGGCGATGCTGGCGCTCGCTGTCATGAACGAGGCAGAACCGCCAAGGCGCGTGCGTGTCATCGGAACCGAGATCTTCAACATGTTGCCATTCGTCAGCCACCTCTATCGCAAGGTCGGTGCTGCGTACGCTGGCCGCGACGATGCAAGAGAGTTACTCAAGCGCGGGCATCTCCTTGGTGTCTTTCCCGAAGGAGAACGCGGGTTCATGAAACCCGTGTGGGAGGCCTACCGGGTCGGACGTTTGGGGAGGGGAGGATTCGCCGACCTCGCCCAGGATGCCGGAGTGCCGATCGTGCCTGTTGCGATCATCGGATCTGAGGAGGTCCACCCGGCCGTGATGGTGTCCAAACGACTGGCGCAACTCGTCAGGCTCATCTTCCCTGAGCAAAGAGTCGAGGAGATCGCCATCGCGCTCAACCCGATCCCGCTCCCGATTCGATGGAAGATCAGGTTCCTCCCGCCCGTGGAACCATCGGGCGATGGTGAACCTATCGACGGCCTCGAACAACTCGAGCGCGTCGAGGACGTTCGCCGTTCCATCCAGACAGCCCTCGACGACATGCTGGCACACCGAACGACAGCGTTCTGAAGTGAGAGGCCAGAGCACAGAGCACAGAGCACAGAATCTAGATTCTGCAAGCGAGCCTGCGAGCGATCTGTTCTCTGCAAGCGAGCCCGCGAGCGATCTCCTATCCAATTGCACCGTTCCTGACAGTTGCGTACCTACGATGTGGGCGTATTACTACTCCCGAGGAGGGAAACATGGCAAACAGCTCAGAAACTACCGAAGGCCTGTCAGGGATCTTCGATTTCACGTTCACCAAGTTCGTGACACCCGTCATCATCAAAATCCTCTACATCCTGGTACTCGTGTTCGGCGGCCTTCTCTGGGTCATCCTTCTGATCACTTCGATCTTCAACGGATTCGCGGCGTTCCTGGGAGTTCTCATCTTCGGGACGCTCGGATTCCTGATGACGGTGCTGCTCTACAGGGTCATGTTCGAACTTGTGATGGTCATCTTCGCCATCAAGGAGAACACGGACCGCCTTCCATAACTGACGCCAATCCGATCAAAGCCCCGGTGTTTCCACCGGGGCTTTGTCGCGTTTAGAACAGAGAGCACAGAACACAGAGCAAGGAACGCCGCGCGTCCGACCTCTGTACGGTCATCGGTTATCCGGTTCTTCGGACTTCAGCGCAGTTGTGACACGATGGTTCAGCACTGCAGGCCCTTCAGTTGGAACGTCGCCTCGAAGGCTCGGTCCCCCTTTCAAGGGGGACTGCTGAGGAGCGTTAGCGACGAAGCAGGGGGATAACGCGGAGCCAACGAATCTTCTTGA
>JAMBLL010000017.1 GCA_023336765.1 Actinomycetes bacterium
ACCTTGGCAAGGTTGCGCTCTACCAGCTGAGCTACGTCCGCACTCGGGTGATGGTAACACGGCGATGATCGTTTCTACCCCCAGTAGTGCCCACTTGTGAATGGACTCACACGTACCGCCCAGGTCCCCTGTCGCCGGACAATCCGCCGACAGGGTTACCTTCATCACAGCAATCAAATATCTGATACGACTGGAGTTCCTTTGCCTCGTTGGGTACACGAAATACTCGACATTCTGAAGAGCATTCGCGAGGAGGCACGCCATGACAACATCGTGCTTGTCGCTGCTGGAGTTGCCTTCTACGCGGTACTCGCGATCCTGCCTGCATTGTTCATTACGGTATCACTCTATGGATTCTTCACCGATCCCGCAGAGGTTGAGCGTCAGATCGAATCCATCCTCGAGATCCTGCCCTCGTCCGGCGCTGGCATACTCGAAACGCAGATGCGTGCCATAGCCTCAACACCACAATCCCAACTGAGTATCGGTTTCGCTGTGTCGTTGGCTGCGCTGTTCTGGACGGTGTCGAACGCAACGCGCGCCATCGTCGGTGCGATCAAGATCGCCTACGACCAGGAGACGGAGCGTTCGCATCTCGAGAAGAGATCTGTTGCCCTCGGGCTGAGTTTCGTCGCCATCATCGGGAGCGTGATGCTGCTCGCCATTATCGCTGCGGTTCCGATCTGGTTGCAGCAGTTCGATCCAACCCACACGATTGTCACGTTCGGCAACTTCCGGTGGCTGCTTCTCGTGGGGGGATTCGGACTCGTCGTTGGCCTGCTGTATCGCTACGCCCCGCCCATACGGCCAGAACATTGGAGGCGGGTACTCCCTGGTGTGATTCTCGCCACAACATTGTGGCTCGCCTCATCGATCGGCTTCTCCGTATACGTTTCCTCATTCGGAAAGTACAACGAGACATACGGCACCCTTGGAGGCGCGGTGGTGCTGTTGTTGTGGTTCTGGTTCACGTCTCTCGCGATCATCGTTGGTGCAGAACTCAACGAGATACTCACACTGCGCAAAGCCGTTCACAGCGAGGTCCGACCGAGTTAGGTTGTCTGCTGAAAGCCCACGCCCGTCGAACCGAAACCCCCGGTTCCTCGCGACGTTGTATCCAGTTCTTCGACCTCAACGTACTCGGGAGACACAACAGCCATGACCACCAGCTGTGCGATGCGGTCTCCAACCGAGATCTCAAAGCGAGTGTCTCCGTGGTTGACGATGCCGACTTTAACCTCACCTCGGTATCCCGAATCGATAAGCCCTGGTGCGTTGATGACCGTCACACCATGGTTGACGGCAAGCCCGCTACGAGGAAGTACGAACCCTGCGAAGCCGTCAGGAATCGCGACAGCGATCCCCGTTGGCACCAGAGCTCGCTCACCAGGCGCTATCTCCACGGCAACCGAGGCTGCCAGATCCACGCCAGCATCGCCGCTGCGGGCTCTGGCAGGGATTGAATACGTCGGATCTTGGCGTGTTACGGGTATCTTCATGGAAGGATTCTCCCACGGAGCGCGACCCAAATGGCCGAAGGCACACAGATCGACAGAGATAGCGAGGACGGTTCCTGGTTTCTTGAAGCTGTTGGCGTAAAGAAACACGCACCATCCTCGATCGAATCCATCGCTGAACTCGAGCGCGAGAACACGCTCGTCGACATTCCTGTCGTAGAACTCAGCGGTGGCGATAGCGACGAGGAGTCAGGCGACATGCCGGAGCCACCGCGGCCCGTCGCAGCGACTACGGATGCCAACGTGATCGAGATGACCTCGTTCGACGGTGATCCTGGGACGTCGCTGTCCAGCTTCGACCCCGTCCCGGATCTGCCTCCGATGCCAAGCAACGTGGTTGCCGCCGTTGCAGTGGAAACAGTCGACGAGCCGGACATCCTGTCTGAGACGGTTGATGAATCGGATCTGTCCGCACCGCTCAAGACCCGTCGACCGTTCCGATGGTCAGCCTTCGGCCTTGTCGTCGCCGTCATCGCCGCGGTCGTGCTTGGTGTCGTGTGGCTACCCAGGGCCGCCGATAGCGCCGCTGCAGCTACACGCACGTCCTACTACGACGCATCGCTCACGGTACGAGAATTCCTCCCAACAGCCCAAGCATCTCTGGACATCGTGACCAACCCCTCATCCACCGATGCCGCGCTCGGAACAGTCATACCGGTCGTATCGGAGCTCACGAGCGATGCCACGAATCTGGCAACCGTCGCTGCTGAACCTCTGCCAACGGTTCTGCCATTCCTCTCGGCCGACGCGGTTGACGAGCTGCCTCCACTCCAGGATCGATCGGCGATCCTGGCATCTGATGCATCCGAGGTGGCGAGGCAGATCGGTCATGCCTACGTCTATCGTACGTCGGTCGCTGACCTCCTTGTCGTTGGCGACCTTCCGATCGAAGCAGGGACAGAAGAGATCAACGCTCTATCCGTGACATTGGCCTCGTCACTCGCAGAGAACGCCTCACTCATTGCCGACCTGCCGGCGAACGACGCATTCGACGACATCGCAGCCAACGCGGCTGAGGCCGTTGGCGCCTATGCGCAGTGGCAAGAGGACTACCTCAAGGCGCTTGCAGATGGAGACGCTGCTGCTGCTCAGGAACTGATCGACACCTTCACTGACGTGCGGACCACACTCCTCGTGCAAACCGCACAAAGCCTTGCATCGTTCAGAGAGGTGCTTGACGACCGGATCGTGTCGCTATCTGGGGAATTCGACGAGCATCTCGCCAACCTCAGTCAGTAGGCGTCTCGAGAGCCTCGAGTGTGGCCACTTCCTTCTCGAAGTCCGCGGCCTTCTGGAACTCCTTGTACACCGATGCGAATCGCAGATACGCCACTTCGTCGAGATCGCGCAACCCCTCGAGGACGAGGCTTCCGATCTCGTCCGCTTCCATGGATCCAGGGGAGGAATACGCAGCGCGCTCTATCGTGGCAATGAGGTCATCTACGGCGTCTTGAGCCACAGGACGACCCGCAAGCGTGATCTCGATTCCCAATCGCACCTTCGAGGCGTCAAAGGGCTGACGGCGGCCATCTCTCTTTATGACAACAACAGCAGATGCACGTTCGAAGGTTGTGAACCTGTGTCCGCAGCGTGGACATGCCCTCCTGCGGCGAATCGCTCGTCCCTCCTCAGCCTGGCGGGAATCAACGACCCTGGTGTCGTTGGTTGTACAGAGTGGACATCGCATTCCGCCAGCGTACTCGGAACCACGCGGCTTTAGAGCGGGCACTTGCACCGTTAGGACGAGGTGATCACCGGGATCTCGATGACCTGCCCGGCCTGGAGACCCGAGGTCGTGAGGTCGTTTATCCGTTGAATAGCAGATACGACCCTGCGACGGTCCACGCCCTGGGGGCCGTGCTCGGCTGCGATCTCCCAGAGGGTATCCCCGGACTGGACCCGATAGTCGTACGTGTCCGTGATCTCACCTGCAGCATTGCCAGCTGATGCAAGGAGAAGCAACACGACAACGACCGTGATGGAGATGATGAAGAACGCTCGTACCCGAACGTTGGTGATCGCTGCCATGTTGCTGCCTCCTCGTATCGTCAAGGCGGTTCCCGTGGGGAGAACCACCCCCTTGTCCTACCGACGGAATCGGCCGGGTATGACACGAAACGATGCACTTGGGCGCAGCATCGATGCCTTTCCCCGACCGAACACCTGTTCGGTAGTCCCCTAAAGGTATCGAACATACGTTCGTATGTCAAATCGAACATATGTTTGGTCTGAACGCGAACATCGGCTAACCTGACATCAACGACGAGGAGTGACGTGACAGACCCATCCACCTTGACCGCCAGACAGCGAGAGATCCTGGAT
>JAMBLL010000018.1 GCA_023336765.1 Actinomycetes bacterium
ACAGCCTCGTACGGTTCCCCGGTCACCGGGTTCAGGGTGTACCCCGAGCCGTCATGTGTTCCGAGAGGATTCGCACCGATCGTCGCTGGAGAGATGTCGATCATCTCGGCATCCCTCGGATCGAGGATGCTGCTGTAGCCGATCACCTCGACCGATGCATCTTTGAACTCCTGATCAGTTTCGGTTCCGAGATACGGTGGGGGCCCCGGGTCGAGCGGGACACCAGACGACGGCGCCTCAGGGAGAGCGAAACCATCGACGAAGCCCCAGAAGGGTCCGATGAATTCCTGGATACCGTTCTCGACCGCGATCCCGTTCTGGGAGATCATCTCGTCGATCTGGAGTGGCTGCCACCGATTCGGATCGATCATCACCGTACCTGACGCATCAACGGTCAACGCTTCGTTGACCGGTTGATAGTCATCTGATACATACCCCTCGGCCTCGTTGGAACCGTCGTTACGTCCCACCTCGAGAATCACCTGAGCGATCCGGTTTCCCAGAGCCGCGGGTGTCCCATCATCTGTTGCGGTCAAGTCGATCGGATAGCAGAGGTCGGTCATGAGTTGATCGAACTGGGGAATGGACTCGCTGGCTCCGATCGAGTCGATGTAGCGAGCTTCGAGCACCCTGTATGCGCCATAGCTGACAGCCTCGTCGCGGGCAGCATCGATGTCCCTGGCATCGGCGTCTTCGTTCACAAAGATGCCAAGAGCCTGTGCATCGTACGCTGCCCATGCGTCCCACATGGCTGCCGAGGTGTGGTAGAGATTCCGTGCGTGCACGGTGGGGGCAGGAAGGTCACGCCGAACGGCGTCGAGAAGGGCTTCGTTCCAGTGACGTGCCACCGACCACTCCGGGTGGTCTGCCATCGGCGGACATGTGTCACGTTCAGAACTGGATGTGACGATCCCAATGGCTCCGACGAGGACGACGATGCCAACGACGACCGAGCCGATCAGCACGGGCAACGAACGTCTCTTGTTGGTCACCGGGACCTCCTGCTGGCCGATCTGTCACGTTGCTCATGGGTGCGTGAACCACGAGACATCTGATGAAACGCAATCGCCAATCGCACCCACCACCGAGCTGGCGGCAAGGGTACCCCTGGCGAGCGCTACACAGAAGTTGTATGAATCTCTCTCTTCGCCTTATGCTCCCGCGCGGAGTCGCATTCACTGCGACATTATCCATATCCATTTGGAGGAAAAATGAAACGAAGCATGAAGATTCTCATGCTCCTCGCGGCTTTCGCTCTGATCGTTGCTGCATGCAGCAGCTCAGACGATGCCACGACGACAACACAGGCAGCAGCAGGAACCGACACCACCATGGCGGCGGGTGAAGAACTCATCGTTGGCGTTTCCTGGAACAACTACAACGAAGAACGTTGGGCCCAGTGGGATGAGCCTGCCATCAAGGCAGCCCTCGAAGCAGCTGGCGCAACCTACATCTCGACGGATGCCGGATCATCGGCAGAGCAGCAGGCTGCAGATGTCGAGAACCTGATCTCCCAGGGCGCAACCGCGCTGATCATCCTCGCTCAGGATGGTGTGGCGATCAAGCCCGCAGTGCAGTCCGCCCTTGACCAGGGAATCGCTGTCATCTCGTATGACCGTCTCATCGAGGATGAGAACGCGTTCTACGTCACGTTCGACAACGTTGAAGTAGGCCGTATGCAGGCTGCAGCCATTCTCGAGCAAGCGCCCACGGGCAACTACGTGATGATCAAGGGCAACTCTGCCGACGCAAACGCTGACTTCCTTCGTGGTGGGCAGCAGGAGGTCCTTCAGGCGGCCATCGACGCTGGTGACATCACCATCGTTGGTGACTCCTACACGGACAACTGGGCTCCAGAGGTCGCACAGACCAACATGGAACAGTTCCTCACGGTGAACGACAATGACATCCAGGCAGTGGTGGCGTCCAATGACGGCATGGCTGGCGGTGTTGTTGCAGCACTCGCAGCCCAGGGCCTCGACGGACTCGTGCCCGTCTCAGGCCAGGACGGTGACGGCGCTGCTCTCAACCGTGTTGCACTCGGTACACAGACCGTTGACGTGTGGAAGGACGCACGCGTTCTCGGCACGGTAGCCGGTGAAGTTGCTGCTCTGTTGGCATCAGGCACCGCGCTCGACGCGATCCCAGGTGCGATCGTATTCACCACTCCAGGTGGGAACGACATGAACACGATCCTCATCGCGCCACAGCCGATCACTCAGGCCAACCTCAACCTCGTCGTTGATGCTGGCTGGATCACTGTGGAAGACCTCTGCAAGGATGTCGAAGCCGGATCGGTTGCTGTCTGCCCCTAAGGGCGTGACGTAACACGACAAACAAGTAGAAAGGCCCCCGCAGCATGTGCTGCGGGGGCCTTTCTTTTGCTCAGCTTTCAGCCGTCAGCCATCAGCCGTCAGCTGAAGAGCCGCCCTCCGTGTTGAGTGGTGATGTGCACAGTCTTGTGACGTCTTCTTGCTGTTAGCTGATAGCTGATAGCTGTCGGCTCTTCTCCCCATTGCCACACCGCATGTAATAGTCTGAGCCACCGTGAGCGACGAGAACAACACCGACACACCAACAACCGAGGAAAACGACTCTCCGGACGGCGTCGACCGCGAGAGGTGGTCGGTTGGCTCGATGATGCGCAAGGCCGAGGTCGACACTCGCCT
>JAMBLL010000019.1 GCA_023336765.1 Actinomycetes bacterium
CGTTTCGCGTGGTTTCTCAGCGTTTCGCGTGGTTTCTCAGCGTTTCGCGCGCGAAGCGCGCACCGCCGTGCGGTTGAATGCGATCAACGTGGCCGGTACGTCTCCCTGCGGTGTTGCACTCGATGGATCAGAACGATCTGGTCATCTTCGAAGATCTCGTAGATGATGCTGTATTCCCACGGCGGGCCGACCAAATGCCTTCGAGTCGCCCAACCAGCGGCTTGCTGAGAGCGAGCGGGGAGTCGGGGCGAAGATAGATTCCAGTGCAGCGTGCCGCACCTTGTCAGGGAGCTTTTTGAGATGGCGGAGACCGTAAGCCGTAGTCTCTCGATCTCGAACACCCAGCTGCCTCAGACATGGTCCCAGAGAGGCACACACTCGGGAGATTGATCTTGTGCGGGCATGCGTATGAGAGTCTCGGTTCAAGGGTCATTCCAAGGTCTTGGGTGGTTGGCCATTCATCAATCTCGTCTCGCGCGAACTCGATCCACCGGTCGATGGTCTTGAACATCTCGATTTGGAAGGTGGCGAAGAGCACCCTCAGCAGGGCTTCGATGTCGAATCAAGGTGGTTGGGTTCGGGTGGTCGTCCACTCTTTGAACGCTTGGCGACCTTGGTTGATCCCTGTCGAGGGAACCGTCAACCCAGAAAGTCTGTGATGCGATAGATCTCGCCGATGATCCTCGTCGATCCACCAGGACCAATTATCGGCCTCCCTGGCGTGCCCTGCCCGACTGAGACGTACAACACGCCGTCGGCGTAGGTGAGGTTCGTCGGAGAGTCAAGGCCGCTGACCAACAACACCGGGACCCCACCATCTACCGGGTACATGGTCACGCGTCCGGCGAACCGGTTGTAACCGCCGGGGTCGGGCGCTGCATCAGGATCAAAGAGATCGAAGTCTCGGGGCATGCGGGGCGGGGGATCAGAACTGGTCAACTCGACCACAAAGATGTTCCCGCGCTCATCCACAGCCACGTCGACAGCCGTGGTAAGCCCGACGATCGCATCCACCTGAGAACCCGTGTCTGGATCGATCCGCACGATTCTTGAGGCGCCGGGCTCATAGGACACAACGTCTCGGGATTCGTTCACGAACTGTCCCGAGAAAAGAACCACGAGTACATCGCCGGTGGTCTGGTCGATCGTCAGCCCCGAGGGGACAGGCTGCTGACCCTGTTCAAGTGTCGGAAAGGCTGCAAGTACGTCAACACTGCCATCCGTGGACACGGCGATTACACGGTTGGCACCGCTTTCAACGATGTAGAAGAGCTCAGCCTGCGGGTCAAAGGCCAGCGCATTCAGTGTTGCATTCCGGGCAACGAGATTCTGCTCGATGGTGTAGTCAGAACTGATCTCGACGACGTTGATGCCACGGGGGCTGCCATCAGGCGCATATCCAACCGAGGGATCGTCACGCGTCATGAACATCCGCCCATCGTCCAGGACAACGATATCGCCGAGACCTCCGACCTCGTCATGTCCCGTGCCGAATTCCGTGAGCGTGTTGTAGCTCGCGACCTGAGAGAAGATGGGAGCAGTCTCTCCGATGTCGTCGTAATCGCCGTCTCGATTCAGGTCTTCAAAGATGCTGAGGCTTCCCGTCTCCAGCGTCGCATCATCGGTGTCGATCCCGTTTCCGGCTTGAACGACGAGCAACCGCCCATCCGGAAGTACCGCTATGCCACGCGGGTTCTCGAGGCCGGTGGCGATGCGGATGATCGTTGCTTCGTGCGGGTCGTCGGATCGCATCAGAAACAGCACCGCCAGAACGATCCCAAACAGAACCAGGATGCCGATCCATACGCGAAGAGATGTCGGTCCTCTGTCAGCTGACGAAGGCGTCGCCATGGAATCCATCCTCATGCGAGATTATCTGAACGGGCGCACCGAACGATACCGCTCCAGATCGAACGACGGTTGAAACGGTTGCCGATGCGCCAGAGTCCGTAGATGTCGTGGAGTTCATGACGGTTTTCCCCCCCGGACAGTCTCCGGCGATGGTGGGAGGGTACCAGCCGTACACATGCCTTCGGGAGGTACATCGAAACCCTCTTCTGCCGTGCCGCCTGATCGGGAAGAGTCGAGTTCTAGCAGGAACCGCCAGTCCACCCTTCTGTGTCCAATCATCGTTGACATCCGAAGAAGAACCGTTGTCCTGTCGATGGCGGCTGGCTACTGATCATCAGACGTCGTGTGGTCGGGCGCGGTCAACGCGGCCGGTACGCGTCTCTCCGGCGTTGCACACGGTGGATCAGAACGATCTGCTCATCTTCAAGGATCTCGTAGATGATGCGATAGTCGCCACGTCGCGCCGTCCACAGGCCCTTGAGTTCACCGACGAGCGACCTGCCGAGCCGGTTCGGGTTCTCAGCGATCGGCCCAAGGATTGACTCCAGCGCAGCGTTTCGCACATTCTCAGGGAGCCGGTTGAGATGACGAAGCCCCTCAGCCGTGATCTCGATCCGTACAACCAGCAACCTCAGACGTGATCCTTGAGACGCATACCTCTGCCCTCCTCGCGTCCCGGCGTGAACGGCGAAGCGACTCCATAAACTCATCGTCTTTGATGGGTGTCAGCAGTCGGAGAGTGCCATAAGGGCTCGACACATCTCGGTTCGTCGGTGCGAGATCGATCCAAGGAAATCGGTTAGGAACGTCCTTCGGATGGGCTGAAGGTTGTCGAAAGCAGCGACACAGGGTGCAGGCATGCCATCGTCGGTGTCGAGGTTGACCTCAGTCGGGATGCCGCGGATGGTCCGCGTAACAGGCGCCACCAGGATCCAAGTGAGCACGGGTATCGCCTCGGTCCTCGTCACAATCAGCATCGGACGCCGCTTGTCCTCGGCCTCGGCCCACCAGATGTCCCCCTGGGCGGGCATCACCACGGCTCATCCTTGATCATGCGCACGGTCGCTGTGTCTGACCAACCGATCTCGTTGTCAATCTGGGGGTATTCTTCATAGCCGCGGATGATCGCCTCCGCGGTGCGCTGCCGTTGGTGTTGGTCAATGAGCACGCGCAGACCTCGCCGTACGGCGTCTGAACGGGACTCAACTACCCCTTCGGCGATGAGTTCGTCAACAAGCGATGCAAGATCCTCGTCGACTCGTGTAACGAGTTGTGTCATGCAATGAGCATACCGTGTTGGGATGCGTTCGTCCCAGCGATCCAGCACCCGGACCAGTTGGAGCAACCACTCCTCGGTCACTGGTCGGTCACAGCCACCCTTGATGAGATCGCCGCGGATCACCTCGAACAACTCATCGCCGACGCGATCGCGCACAGAACGCGTGCGGAACGAGGGCTAGAGCTATAGAGCAAGGACCCCGAGACAACGGGCAGCCCTTGCGACTCAGCGGCTACTGATCAGTGGAGTTGCGAAGCAACTCCCAAGGAACCGAGTCCTCGAGGTTCCCGTCTCCGAGGTTCCCGTGGAGGTGAGGGGATTTGAACCCCTGGCCCCTACGTTGCGAA
>JAMBLL010000020.1 GCA_023336765.1 Actinomycetes bacterium
CCGATCGCCCACGCTTTCGGCAACTCTCTGACCTCGCGGTCAGTCATGACGGTGTCGGTCATGTGGGTCATCTCGAAGTAGTCCGCTTCGGAGACCCCGACACCGAGGCTGAGCATGTCCGCGACCCTTTCAGGGACGACCGAACGTCTGGCGTGATCCGCTATGAAGCTCTCACCGAGCAACCATGTCACCGTCGCACCATCCTGGAACAGCGAGTTCATCCACGGATACGGGTGAGGGTTGTTGGGTGGCGTCGAGCCGTACACGGTGTTACATCCCGTGTGTGCGCCCATCGCCATAACAGACATGCCGTTGGGCACGGTGCCATCGAGAGCCTGAAGATCCCTGTGGTTGAATGCGTCCTGGCGCATCGTTGCGACAAGTGCCTCGACGATATCAGCGTCTGCGAGGTCTTCACGGGCGTCAAGCCTCGACTGCGTATCTTCGAGATCCTCACCACCGTAACCCATCAAGGTGTGGGCAACGAGACGTTTGAGGCGTATGTACGAGTCTTCGTCGAGGTCCCGCGCACTCGCGAGCATTGCGGCGCCGTTCTCCTCGAGGTCCTTGGCCTTCGCGTCGAGTCTGTCCGCCTTGGCGTGATACATGGGGCGCATGTACGCCTCTGTGAGTGACGCAACGGCGTGCAAAACGCTCTTCTCGCCGCATCCAGCACAGGCACCGTCACCGGACACAAGAGCCTCGTAGTTCGAGCGAACCATGAGGTGGTTCTTGAGGTGCGCCGCTGCCGATTCCATCGGGTCCTCAGGATCGAACCGGCCGAGGTACTTCGATGGTGTATCGGGCAGGAGATCGAGGAAGTTGACCCCGGTCATGTGGTCAGCATTGATCTTCGGTGTCTCAGGAGCCATCTCGAGTGCCTCCCATGGGCACTCCAGCACGCATTCAGCGCACCCCTTGCACAGGTCAGAGACCATGATGGAGAACAGGCCACCAGATCCCGAATCTGACCGTTCCATCGAACGGAACAGATGCGCGGTCTTCGTGTACGCAAACGGCACATGGTCGAACAATTCCATGAACTCGTCCCTGGCGACCTGTGACACGGAGTCGATCACTGCCACTTCTTCACGCAGGATGTCGTTGAAAGGCACTGACTCCTTGGCCTTGGCGATGGTCAACAACCTGGCACGAAGGCGTTCCTCGAGCGCAGGTAGCGCGGCCACCATCTTGGCGCGCTCCCCCTCGTCGAGAATGTACCCACGGGCAGCGGTTCCGAGGACAACATCGAAGTCCTGGGCCACGTTCGGCAGGGCCGTATCGGGACACGAGGTAATGCAGTCCATGCAGGCTGTGCAGTTCTCAGCTATCCAAAGCGGCGTCTCGCGCCGTGACACGTACTTGCTCGCCGTTCGTCCCGTTCCTGCAGCCATCATCGAGACCGATGACAACGGAGTTGCGGGCTGGTTGTAGCCAAGCCCGGCCTTGAATTCCTTGTTGAAGGCCGAAAGGGTGGTGAGCGGGATCCGAACTTCCTGGACTTCAGATGGTTCCTCGAGAGGCACATCGACGGAACACGTTCCACAAGCCTCAAGCGCAGGGAGTCGCATGCTGGACCGGTCGGGAGCATCCACAGGACCGTATGGGATCTCGACGATCAGGTCGTGTCCCTTGTTCACAACCTCCATGTTCGACTCGACAACTGCCTCACCGAATCGTCCGAACTTCTTCACGTACTGGGCGTGAACGATCTCCTGGTAGCGCTCGTAGGTGACGTCGTACTCATCGAGCATTCCTGACACCGCAAAGAAGGCGCCAAGGAATGCGTTGCCCTGCATCCTCAATTGGAGTTCAGGCCTGTCGGTTGCTTCGCGTGCGATCCTGAATCCTGCAAGCGTCACGATCCGGATGTTCTTGTCGATGATCTCCTGGCGGTACTTACGCGGGATGCGCTCCCACACGGTCTCAGGATCCTCCTTGGACTCCCAGACGAACGTGCCACCCTCGTTCAGACCCGCAAGGGGATTCGTGTGGGTGAAGATCTTCGGATCAGGACACAGGACAACATCGACGTGACGCAGGTCGCAGTTCACCCTGATCCGCTCTGGTGCTGCCACAAGGAAGTACTCGGTAGGGCTGCCCTTCTTCTCCGAACCGTACTTCGGGTTGGCAGAGACGTGGATGATCTCTTTGGGTCTGCCGAATTCGTCGATCAGGTGTTGTTCTTCGATGAGGTCCTCACCTATGGCACCGATGACCTCCGACAGGTTCTTGCCAGTCGTGATCATGCCCCATCCGCCGATCGAGTGGAACCGCACCGCCACAGCTCCGTCCGGGAGCAGAGAGGGTTTGCGGTCAGAGATGACGGCGTACGGATGGTCGATGCCGAGCGTGAAGTAGGTCGCACCGTCGGCAACACTCTTGCCGTCCTGGCGGGTAATCTTGCCTGTGGCGTATTCATAGGAGCCGATGATCGCCTCAGGCCGGAAGTCGCGCGAACCCAGTCCGTAGGATGCGGACAGAACCAACGGCATGTCCTCATACGGGACACCAGGAATGTCAGACTCGTACCCGATGCTGTGGATCTCGTACGCCTTTGACAACACGGCCCTGATCTCACGGGTCATCTGGTTGTCTCCAGAGAGTCCGTCATCGGCGCGTTCGAGGATGATGATGGTCTTCTTGCCTGCGAGTGCCTTGACAATCGCGGCTTCAGGCAGTGGGCGCATCACGTTGATGTGGACGGACCCGACGTTGGCGTCCTCCTCCTCACGGAGGTAATCGACGGCTGCCTCGATGTTCTCTGCCGCCGAACCCCACGATACGAACGCGATTTCCGCATCGTCGTTGCGGTATTCGCTCACCAGGCCGTACCGGCGACCCGTCAGTTCAGCGAATTCCTCGTATGCCTGCTCGAGGAATGGCAGGATCTCCTCTGAGAAGTTGTTCCGGCGTGCGATGACGCCGTTCATGTAGTGCTCCTGGTTCTCGACCGGGCCAAGCAACATCGGGTTCTTGAGGTCCATCATGAGGGGAACGCGCCGGCGAGTTGGGCCGAACAGTGTCCGTTGGCTCTCTGTTGGCGTATC
>JAMBLL010000021.1 GCA_023336765.1 Actinomycetes bacterium
TGGCTCCCCTGGGCAACAACGCGACCGCCCTCGATGAACACCACCTCGTCAGCGAGAGCAATCGATGAGCGGCGGTATGCGACGATGATCACTGTTGAAGGGAGCTCGGACCGTCTCAACCCACGCAGGATCTCTGTCTCCACCGACGGATCAACTGCGGATGTCGCATCGTCGAGAACAAGGACGCGGGGGTGTCGAACCAGGGCTCTCGCCAGGGCGATCCGCTGTCGCTGCCCCCCAGAGAGCGTTGTACCGCGCTCACCGATCTTCGTGTCATAGCCGTAGTCGAGTTCATCAATGAAACGTCCGACACCAGCGAGACGAGCCGCTTCGAGCACCTCGCCATGATCGAAGTCGAGACCAAGCGTGATATTCCCCTCGACCGTGTCATCGAAAAGGAAGGACTCCTGGGCGACGAAGGCGACTTCGCCAGCAAGCTCCGATGGAGCGAACTGGCGGAGATCGCGGCCGTCAAGGCTGACAGTTCCTGTCCCGGGATCCCACAAACGGGAGAACAACAGCGCAAGCGTCGACTTTCCCGAGGCTGTCGGTCCAACGATGGCAACGGTCCTACCACCGAGTATCTCCACATCAACATCTTTGAGGATCTCCAGGCCTTCCTCGTAGCCGAACGTGACCCCCTCAGAGGCAACGGCGCCACCGCTTTGATCGGTGGACGCTTCAGTCGAACCATGTGTGACAACATCGTCGGCATCGAGCACTGTCTGGACCCGCCTCCACGCTGCCAGCGAATGGGCCATCTCCCAGATCACGAATCCGAGAAGGGAAATCGGCATCATCATCAACGAGAGGAGATACGCAACGGTCACCAGATCGCCTGCTGTGACGGAGCCGCTCGCAATCCTCGCCACGCCGACAATCAGTATGACGATTGTCATCACGGTGGGAAGCGATTCGACAACAGCTCGATATCCGACCCACATCTGGTTCACGGAAGTGATCTTGTCCCGCAGTTCGTTCGCACCCACCGCAAACCGCTCGGTCTCTTGTTCGCCTCTGCCAAGCGCTTTGATCGTGAGTGCCCCATCGATCGACTCGTGCGCTATCTCGCTGACCTCACCTCGTATCTCCTGAACTTCCACGAACGGTTCGAATGTCCTGAATGCTCCGTGGATATCGATCCCCACGGTCACGACGAGACCAACGAGCATCACAAGGCCGAGGTAGGGGTCGGTCCATGCAACGAGAAGAACAGTGCCGATAAGTAGGAGGGCTGCACCCGTGGCAAACGGAAACGGGGCGAGAACGAAGGTCCCCTGGTTCGTGTCCACTTCCGAGACAGAGAGGAGGTCCCCGGTGCTACGCCTGTCATGCCATGCGAGATCGAGACGCATCTGATGGCCGATAAGACGCTTCCTGGCGTCTGAGCGTGTTCCGTACTGAAGCCACCCCGCTGCTGCTCTGCGCAAGGTGATACCTGCGGACTTCCAGATGGCAACGCCGAAGATCAGCAACACAGCAGGCCATAGCTCTCCGTCGATGCTCTCCCCTTCGCGAAGAACGGGGATGATGACTTCATCGGTGACGCGGCCTATAACAACTGCTGATGCGACGATGGCAGACACGAACAGAACCGCCCCTGTCACCGCCAGGACGAACGACACCGGCCTCCGCTTGACGAATCCCCACGTGAGTTTCAACCCACCGCCGAGCACACCCGCAAGGAGGGGCGGCGAAGACACGCGAGAATCATCGTCAGACACGGCTCGGAGAGTAGGAATCCGCCTCCCGCCTTCGCCTTCCGACTGCCGACCTCTGAATCCGGAATCTGGCGTCTGGAATCTGATATCCTTCCCGCCATGTTCACACTCATCCTCGCAACCGAAGCAGCCGCCTCGACCCCTCCCGGTGACGCGTATCAGACGGTCGCCTACGCCTTGCTCGGACTCACCATGCTCATTACAGCGATCGCAACACTGATCATCACTCCGGGTGCCCCCAAACACTAGCTTCTCCAGAGCACAGATCGCTCGCTTCTACAGAGCACAGATTGCTCGCGGGCTCGCTTGCAGACACCAGATCGCTCGCGGGCTCGCTTTCAGATAGGAATCCTTCGGGAGTCTGGTGTCTGACATCTGGTATCCGTCATTTGATTGCCGTCATTTCTGTCCTGCGCGGCACGTAATGTCCTATCTACGCGAGGTGGCTGGTGCCACACGAGAGGGAAGACTCAATGGGACTTGCACACGGAACGATCGGTTGGACGGATGTGGCCTCGCCCGACACGGCAGTGGCAGAGGCCTTCTACAAGGGACTCTTCGGTTGGCAAGCTGATACGAACCCGTCAGAGAGCATGCCGTACACCATGTTCACCAATGGCGGCAAGCTCGTCGCGGGAATGGGGCCGCTGAGCGCCGAACAACAGGAGGCGGGCCAACCACCAGTGTGGTCCACATACGTGATCGTCGATGATGTCGATGCGACCTTCGCCAAGGCGAAGGACCTCGGTGCGACCGTGCTCATGGAACCGAGCCAGATCATGGATGCCGGGCGCATGTTCTTCGTCGTGGACCCTGTCGGGGCCGTGATCGGTTTCTGGCAGTCAGGTACGCACGACGGTGCAGAACTGTTCAACGTACCAAACACAATGACCTGGAATGACCTCGGCTGTCGGGACGTGGACGCAGCTGTCGCCTTCTACACGGATCTGCTCGGCTGGTCAACGTCGACGATGGAGATGGGCGACGACAGCACGTACACGATGTTCAGCGTCGGCGAGAGGCCGACGGGCGGAACATGGGACATCTCGGGAGTGATGCCAGACGAGGTACCGCCGCACTGGCTCACGTGGTTCAACGTGACCGACGCCGATACGGTGGCGAACAAGGCTGCCGAGCTTGGTGGGCACGTCGTGCAACCGCCCCGGGACTCACCTATGGGGAAGATGGCGATCATCACCGATCCTGCTGGAGCGACGTTCGGCATCATCGCCGCTACGCAATCGGATGGACAACCAGAGCGTTAACAACACGGGGTCCCTCGCTCCGCCGTATATTGATGACGCACGGCGGAGCGGGAGATTCCAGCCTTGGAACGTAGTACGTACTACGAATGATGTAGTACGACTCGGAGGTCGTGAATTGGTTGGTGTCGTCGTGTGCTGATGCGTGCCTATCGACGATTCAAGGTGTGTGACGCTCGGTCGGGCTCACGAGCGAGACATACGGGTTGACGACAACGCATGACGTGGTGAAGGCCAGAGACGTCGTCGTACTATGTCGTACGTACTTCGTACTACGGTCTGGCGTCGCCCTGGTTAGCCGACCCCGCTGAAACCCGAAGCTCCAGTTTTCTGATAGCCGCTCGGGAATGCTGGAATGGAGAGCGAATACACCACGTTCTCAATTCCACGACCTCAATAGGCTCACGACATGCACACCGCAGCAACCATCCAGACCAAGAAGCGAAAGATCGCGTCAGATCTCGCGCGTACAAGGCAACGCACGTTCGTGATGACCGAGACGTTGACGAACAACGACCTCGTGCTTCAACACAGCCCGCTGATGAGTCCGCTCATCTGGGACATGGGACATATTGCCAACTTCGAGGAATTCTGGCTCCTGAGGGAACTCGGTGGCCAACCCGCACACGACGCCGATCGCGACAACATGTACAACCCGTTCGACAACCCGCGGTGGGTCCGTTCCGAGTTGCCGCTGCTCGACAGGGTCGAAGCGACCGAGTATCTCGACGAGGTACGCCACGACGTCGACACGCTCCTCGTACGCTCCGACTTCGTCGAGGGTCCGAGGCTTTCCCGCGATGGATATGTCTTCGACATGGTCGTACAACATGAGGCCCAGCATCACGAGACGATGCTCCAGGCACTCAACCTACGACCAGACCTCGAGGCATACGCACTGTCAGCGATCCGGAACCTACCGGTCGCCCGATCCGTTGATGACACCGAAAGGATCCTGATCGACGGCGGCCCATTCACCCTTGGTACAGACGACCGCTCCGCGGCCTACGACAATGAGCGACCCGCACACACGGTTGAGGTTGGGACGTTCATCATGGACCGATTTCCCGTCACAAACCGGCGCTACATGCGCTTCGTCGATACAGGTGGCTACTCGCAACGCGACTTTTGGTCCGACCAGGGATGGGAGTGGAGAACGAGTGTCGACTACGGTGCGCCCCAAGGGTGGGAAAGACCAACAGGCGGGGACTGGGTCCAGATGATGTTCGGCCGAAGCCGCGCCCTGGATCCGACCGAACCGGTCATTCACATCACCTATTGGGAGGCGGAGGCCTTCGCAGCATTCGTCGGGGCGAGATTGCCCACCGAGATGGAGTGGGAGAAGGCGGCCAGTTGGAGCAACGATGCCACCAGGGCCCGTGTCTATCCGTGGGGGGACGCGGTGATTACACGTGCACACGCCAACGTTGGCCAGTCTGGCTGGGGACCCGCACCTGTGGGCTCATATCCTGCTGGAGCATCGGCATATGGCGTTGAACA
>JAMBLL010000022.1 GCA_023336765.1 Actinomycetes bacterium
GTGACGGAGGAAGAGATCGACACGGCATCCCAGATCATTCAAGATGCCGTGGCAGCAATCGACTGATCGACGAGAGGAACCTCAATGAAGACACTCATCTCAGGTGGGACCGTTATCACGGCCATCGACACGGTCAAGGCTGATGTGCTGATCGACGACGACACGATCATCGCCATCGGAGCCCCTGGCACCCACAACTGGGCAGACGAGGCGGAGACGGTGATCGACGCCACGGACAAGTACGTCGTCCCCGGAGGGATCGACCCCCACACCCACATGGAACTGCCGTTCGGCGGGACGTATGCGTCAGATACGTTCGAGTCGGGTACCACTGCCGCTGCATGGGGCGGTACAACGACGATCGTCGACTTCGCTGTACAGGTGAAGGGCGAGAGCCTCATCGATGGCTTCGATACGTGGATGGCCAAGGCCGCGGGGAACTGCGCGATCGACTACGGCTTCCACATGATCGCGGGAGACATCAACGAGCAGTCCCTCGCGGATATGGACGTCCTGATCAACAGGGGATGCACGAGCTTCAAGCTGTTCATGGCGTATCCGGGCGTGTTCTACTCAGACGACGGTGAGATCTTCCGTGCCATGCAGAAGGCCGCGTCGAACGGGTCGATGATCATGATGCATGCCGAGAACGGCATGGTCATCGACATATTGAGGGAGCAAGCCCTCGAGAGAGGCGAGACGGACCCCGTCTACCACTCGTTGACGAGACCAGCTGCGACGGAGAGCGAAGCGGTTCACAGAGCCATCGTGCTTGCTGAACTTGCGGGAGCACACCTGTACGTGGTCCACATGTCTGCAAAAGAGGCGCTCGATGAGATCGCTGAGGCGCGCGACCGAGGACTCCCCGTCTTCGCCGAGACGTGCCCCCAGTATCTGTTCCTCACTCTTGAGGAGCACCTAGCGTCGGAGGGATTCGAGGGAGCGAAGTACGTCTGCTCCACGCCGGTGCGCAAGGAGGCAGAAGGGCACCAGGAAGCGCTGTGGAGAGGACTCGAAACGAACGACCTCCAGGTTGTCTCCACGGACCACTGCCCGTTCTGCATGGATGACCATCCGGTACTCGGAACACAGAAACGCCTCGGCGTTGGTGACTTCACCAAGATCCCCAATGGGCTTCCAGGAGTCGAGGACAGGTTCCAACTGATCTACCACGGAGGGGTGGTCGAAGGCCGTATCAGCCTCAACCGCTGGATCGAACTGACGAGCACTGCCGCGGCAAAGCTGTTCGGGATGTATCCGAAAAAGGGCACGATCCAGGTCGGGTCCGACGCCGACATCGTCGTGTTCGATCCCGGTGTCAGCTGGACGAAGTCCGCTGCTGGGCACCATATGGATGTCGACTACTCGGCGTATGAGGGCAAGCACGTGCAGGGTCGGGTCGAGACCGTGCTCCTGCGAGGCAAGGTGATCATCGATGGTGATGAGTACCTTGGCGAGACCGGCGACGGGGAGTACATCGCACGTGACACGGTCTCGATCGACCACTGACCGACAAGCCAGGAGCAACAGCGTGAAACAGATCAACCACATCATCGGCGGCAGCGAGGTCGTATCCACCTCAGGCAGGACATCGCCGGTGTTCAATCCCGCAACAGGCGAGGTGACTGCTGAGGTGGGCCTTGGGACCGTCGAAGAAGTTGATCAGGCCGTTGCGGCTGCGGCTGCGGCCTTCGGGCCATGGAGCGAAACATCGCTCGCCAAGCGCACGGCGATCATGTTCCGGTTCAGAGACCTCGTGGACAGATACAAAGAGGACATGGCTGGTCTGCTCACTGCGGAACATGGCAAGGTGCTTTCGGACTCCCTCGGTGAGGTCCAGCGCGGCCTCGAGAACATCGAATACGCCACTGGTGTGTCAGAACATCTCAAAGGTGAGTTCTCCCAGGAGGCGTCGACGGGGATCGACGTGTATTCCGTACGCCAACCACTCGGCGTGGTTGCGGGCATATCGCCCTTCAACTTCCCGGCAATGGTCCCCATGTGGATGTACCCGAACGCGATCGCGACGGGCAATACGTTCGTCCTCAAGCCGTCGGAGAAGAACCCGAGTGTGAACATGCTCGCAGCAGAACTTCTCGACGAGGCGGGTCTGCCACATGGCGTGTTCAACGTCGTCCAGGGTGACAAGGTCGCCGTTGACCGTCTTCTCGAACATCCCGACGTTGCAGCGATTTCATTCGTTGGTTCGACGCCGATCGCACGTTACATATATACCACGGGCACGAACGCAGGGAAGCGTGTGCAGGCCCTCGGGGGAGCCAAGAATCATATGGTCGTGCTCCCTGATGCCGACATCGGACTTGCTGCGGACGCTGCGGTCAGTGCCGGGTACGGGTCGGCTGGCGAGCGATGCATGGCGATCTCGGTCGTTGTGGCGGTGGGGTCCTCAGCAGACCCGCTGGTGGCAGCGATCGAGGAGCGAATACCAGGTCTCGCAGTGGGGGCAGGTACGGACGCCGATTCCCAGATGGGGCCGGTGATCACGGCGGAGCACCGCGACCGAATAGCTGCGTTCGTCGAGGGTGCCCCCTCCGAGGGCGCAACGGTCGTCGTTGATGGCACCTCCCAGACCTTCGAGGGCGACGGTTTCTTCATAGCGCCTTCGCTCATCGACAATGTCACACCTGAAATGGCCTGCTATCGGCAGGAGATCTTCGGGCCAGTGCTCAACGTCGTGCGTGTCGACACGTACGATGAAGCGATCGAGTTGATCGCAGCGAATCCGTTCGGCAACGGCACGGCGATCTTCACGCGTGACGGGGGAGCAGCGCGCCGATTCCAGATCGATGTCGACGCTGGCATGGTGGGTATCAACGTACCTGTACCGGTTCCCGTTGCGTACTACAGCTTCGGTGGATGGGGGGACTCCCTGTTCGGGGGCGTGCATGCGTACGGCCCTGAGGGAATCAACTTCTACACGAAAGCTAAGGTCATCACGAGCAGGTGGCCGGACCCGGCAACGAGTTCCATCGATCTCGGGTTCCCCCAGAACATATAGAGCCAGACAGGGACAGTACCGCTGAGGCAAAGGTGGACGGGTCAGCCAGATGACGATACGTGAAGAGATCGCCTTCGGGGTGACCAAATACGAACGGAGAGAGGCCAGGAAGCGCTTCGTTCGTAAGATCGCCGTGTTCGGTGTGTTCCTCGTCGTGCTGGGCCTGGCATACACCGGATACAAGGCGTTCGGGCAGTCGATCGATGATGCGCAAACGGACTGGCCAGTCGTCGGTGCCGTCATGCCGCGCACCGACGATCTCACGATGCCGCCGTTATCAGCGATCCTCGCCGAATTCGGGCAACCCCCACAGCGCAACTCGAGCAAGCCCCTGGGTGTCTTCATCGCAGAGGCGAGTCTGTTCACGTTTCGAGAGGCCGCACTCGGGTTCTTCATGGGTGTTGTGCTCGGCCTTGGCATTGCGGTGGTGATGCTGCGCTCCCGGTGGCTCGAACGGGGGTTATCCCCGTATCTTGTGGCATCCCAAACGATCCCACTCGTCGCGATCGCACCGATTATCGTCATCTGGGGGTCGAACTCGATGGGGTGGCTCCCGTTCGAATGGAAGACGTGGATGTCCGTTGCGATCATCGCCACCTACCTGACATTCTTCCCCGTTGCCATGAACGGGATCAAGGGTCTTCAATCCGCAGATCCCGCAGCGCTCGAACTGATGCGGTCCTATGCAGCAACGCGACGTCAGACGTTGATCAGGCTGCAGTTCCCGTCATCCGTCCCGTTTCTGTTCGCCGCGTTCAAGATCGCCGCGACGGCAGCCATCGTCGGGGCGATCGTCGGTGAGATATCGGGCGGGGTCAGAGGAGGCCTTGGCAGGCTGATTCTAGACTTCGCAAGCAGGTATACCACGGGCCCCGAACGTCTCTACGCCACGGTCATCGGGTCAGCGGTTCTCGGGATCATCGCCGTAGGCCTTGTGCTACTCGCTGAGTACATCGTCCTTTCGAAACGGAGAGCGGAGGCACATACTCCATGACTGACAAACCGGCATGTGCCGTTGAGGTGTCACAGGTGACGAAGGTGTTCAACGTGGGGAAGCCGAATCAGGTCAAGGCTCTCGACGACATCGACCTGACGGTGTCTGACGGTGCATTCGTCTCTCTCATCGGACCGTCTGGATGTGGGAAGTCAACGCTCCTGCGACTCATTGCGGCACTGACCCATCCGAGCGAGGGCACGGTGTGTGTCAACGACAAAAGCGCAGATCAGGCACGTCTCGACAGGGACTACGGCATGGCCTTTCAGACATCAGCGTTGTTCAAGTGGCGCACCATCACGGACAACATCGAACTGCCGCTCCAACTGATGGGATGGTCGAGATCGCAGCGCAAGGAAAGGGTCGCAGAGATGCTCGACCTGGTCAAACTCTCCGAGTTCGGGGATCACTATCCCAACGAACTGTCAGGGGGCATGCGCCAGCGTGTTGCGATCGCACGGGCGCTGTCCTTTCGGCCGTCTCTGCTCTTGATGGATGAACCGTTCGGCGCGCTCGACGAGATGACGAGAGAGCACATGCAAACCGAATTGCTCGAGATCTGGAACAGAACCGGCAAGACGGTCGTCTTCGTGACGCACTCGATTCCTGAAGCTGTGTTCTTGTCCCAGCGTGTGATCGTCATGTCACCTCGCCCTGGGAGGATCGCATCAGACATCAGTGTTGATATCGGGGAGCGGGTATTCGAGACAAGGGAGTCGCCTGAGTTCTTCGCAAAGGTCACCGAGGTGCGTGAGGCTCTACGTTTCGACCACGGAGCAGATGAATGATGGCGAGGTTGTTGCGAGCCGTGGGACCTGCGTTGATCATCGGCATCGGAGGTCTTGTCCTGTGGGAGGTCAGCTTTGCCATCCTCCAACCGGAAGGGTTCGTGTTGCCCGCTCCGAGCGAGATTGTGGCGGCGTTTGTTGAGAACAGCGATGAGATCTGGGCGGCCACGAAGAACACCGGGTACATCGTTATCACGGGACTCATCGGCGGCGTTGCGCTCGGAGTGTTGTGGGCACTTCTCGTATCGAGGTTCCGCACGGCGAACGAAACCCTGACGCCATTGTCGATCGCGCTCAACGCGATACCGATCATCGCTCTCGCTCCGATCTTCAACGCATGGTTCGGGCTGTTGTCCCCAGTATCGAACCAGTCGATCGTCGTGATCCTGGTGTTCTTCCCTGTGTTCATCAACACAACGAAGGGTCTGACCGAGGTTCAGCCCGATGAGATCGAACTGATGCGATCCTACGCAGCGTCCACGTGGGATGTATCGAGGATGGTCCGCGTCCCGAACGCGCTGCCGTACTTCTTCACATCGCTCAAGATCGCATCCTCACTTGCCGTGATTGGAGCGATCGTTGCTGAGTACTTCGGTGGCCGCCAGGATGCCCTCGGGCCGCTTATCGTCCAGAACGCAGGATTAACGAGGTACGCAGATGCCTGGGCAGCGGTATTGGCCGGCAGCATGCTCGGTATTGTGCTATATCTCCTGAGTGGAATTTTCGAACGTGCGTCCATGCCATGGGAGCACGCCGCGGAAACAGCAGGGTCGTAACCCTGAAAGTAGAAATGAAATGAGACGGAGGACTCAATGGGGAAAAACAAGAAGACGGGTATAACGCGATGGCTCCTGATGCTGGCCGTGCTGGCGCTGGTAGCGGCTGCGTGTAGTTCGAGCGATGATTCGGGATCTACCGAGACGACCGCAGCGGCGGCTGCGACAGAGACCACAGCGGCCAGCGACGTCGCCACACAGGACCTGAGGCCCGTCAAGTTACAGTTGCAGTGGTTCACGCAGGCGCAGTTCGCTGGATACTTCGCGGCGTTGGATCAGGGCTTCTACGCAGCCGCTGGCCTTGATGTTGAGATCCTCGAGGGAGGCGTCGACATCGTACCAGCAACAGTGCTCGACTCTGGTGCGGCAGACTTTGCGATCTCGTGGGTTCCTCGTGGCCTCGTGCCGCGTGAAGAGGGCCTGAACATTACGAATATCTCTCAGGTATTCCAGCGATCGGCAACACTTCAGGTCTCGTTTGTCGACAGCGGCATCAGCAAGACTGAAGACCTTGCAGGCAAGACCGTAGGCAACTGGGGCTTCGGGAATGAGTTCGAGTTGCTCGCAGGGTTGCGCGCCTCAGGCCTCGATCCCGATACTGACGTGACCCTTGTCCAGCAGCAGTTCGACATGCTTGCTCTGATCAGCGGTGACATCGATGCTGCCCAGGCCATGATCTACAACGAGTACGCACAGGTCCTCGAGACTGTCAACCCTGACACGGGTGAGCTGTTCCAACCTGAGGATCTTGCGATCATCGATTGGAATGACGTGGGGACCGCGATGCTCCAGGATGCCATCTGGGCCGATGCGGACAAGCTCGAATCCGACGAGGAGTACAAGGCAACGGCGGTGGCCTTCGTTGAAGCGTCATTGCGTGGCTGGGCGTTCTGTCGTGATGAGTTCGACGCATGTGTCGACATCGTGCTCGCTGCTGGCCCAACGCTCGGTGAGTCCCACCAGGCGTGGCAGCTCAACGAGATCAACAATCTGATCTGGCCTTCACCTCAGGGTGTCGGCACGATGGACTCTGAACTGTGGGATCAGACGGTCGAGGTCGCCGTATCTGAGGGCATCCTTGCTGACCAGCCAACGGACGGTGCGTTCGTCACGGATATCACGACGCTGGCTCAGGCGAACCTGGCTGCGAGAGGCATCGATATCCAGGGTACGGATTGGACACCCAAGACCATCGAACTGCTCGAGGGCGGCGAGTAGAGTCGCTATCCGAGGACTTTGGCGTCCAGAGGCGCAACATATTGCGGCTCTGGACGCCAAAGGCCATGTAAGAAGAGGAGGGGACCTGCATGACGCAGCCAGTGACCACCGACGGATCCGCGAACGGTCTGGCGCCTGCCGTGACGATGACCCCGGATGAAGCGCTCGTTGAGGCGTATCGATGTTTGATGTGTTGGGATGCACCGTGTACCCGCGCATGTCCGACGAGTATCGATGTGCCAGGTTTCATCAAACGAATCGGGACGGGTGATCTCATCGGTTCCGCAAGAACGATTCTCAGCGCCAACATCCTGGGGGCGTCGTGCGCCCGCGTGTGCCCCACGGAAGTGCTGTGCGCTGGCGCGTGTGTCCTCAACGACCTTCACGAACGCCCAATCGACATAGGTCGGTTGCAGGCATTCGCAACCGACGGCGTCGTGTTTGGTGGAGTAACGCTCTTCGACAACGCGCCATCTACAGGTAGCACTATCGGGATCGTCGGGTCTGGCCCGGCCGGGCTGTCGTGTGCGGCGGAACTCGCTCAGCGCGGCCATGATGTGACCGTGTATGACGCTCACGCTGACCCGGGAGGACTCAATACCTACGGCGTTGCGAAGTACAAGATGGATCGCCCCACTGCATTGGCAGAGGCATCGTTCATCGAGGGCTTCGGTGTCGAGTTCCGTCAGGACACCATGATCGGGCGTGATATTTCGATCGACGACCTTCTCGCTGGGCACGATGCAGTGTTCATCGGTGTGGGTCTCGGTGCTGTGCCACCGATCGGCATTGACGGCGAGGACCTCGACGGGTTCGTTGATGCTCTTGATTTTATTGCCGACGTGCGCGCTGGACAAGCCGATATCAGCGGTCAGCGAATCGCAGTGGTCGGCGGTGGCAACACTGCGATCGACGCGGTCACCCAAGCCGCAAAACTCGGCGCCGACCGTGTGTACCTCGTGTATCGGCGGGGGAGAGACGAGATGAGGGCCTATCCCCACGACATCGAACGAGCCCTGTCTAGCGGCGTTGAGTTCATCCATTGGAGCGCACCGAGTCGGGTTGAGGGCAACGGAGCCGTGGAGTCCCTCGTGTGTGAACGCACGGAGCATGTCACGGACGATGACGGTACCGTCCGACTTGTTGCGATATCGGGTTCCGAATATTCCATTCCCGTCACGATGGTCATGAGGGCGACGGGTCAGGAGAAGCGTCGATCCTTCCTCAGGTCCATTCCAGGACTCGCAACAGATGACGGTGGAAGGGTCGTGGTCAATGACGACTTCAGGACAGGCAACAACAAGATCTGGGCTGGAGGCGACTGCGTCAACGGCGGCAAGGAAGTCGTGAACGCCGTTGCGCACGGCAAAGCTGCCGCACTCGATATCGATCGGACTCTGCGGTCCGATGACCAGGGAAGCATTACACACGGAAGCAGGGGCTAGCCATGGCAGACCTATCAGTCAACATCTGTGGGATCGAATCTCCCAATCCGTTCTGGCTTGCATCCGCACCGCCGACGAACACCGGCGACCAGGTCGCCAGGGCGTTCGACGCCGGTTGGGGCGGGGCTGTATGGAAGACACTTGGTGATGAGGACGAGAACCCGATTGAGAACGTGTACAGCCGATACAGCTCCATCGATCTCAACGGCCAGCGGATGGCTGGGCTCAATAACATCGAGTTGATCACCGATCGGTCTCTCGAGATGAACCTCATCGAGATCGCCGAGGTGAAGCGCCGGTACCCCGACAACGTCGTTGTCGTGAGCCTGATGGTCGATTCGAATGCTGAGGCGTGGGACTCCATCATCAAACAGGTTGAACAAGCTGGTGCCGACGCAATCGAACTGAACTTCGGCTGCCCCCACGGCATGTCCGAGCGCGGTATGGGAGCAGCCGTTGGCCAGGTTCCGGAGTACACGTGTGACATCACGGGGTGGGCGAAGGCATCTGCCACGGTGCCGGTGTTCGTCAAGCTGACGCCGAACATCACTGATATCCGTGTTGCTGCACGCGCTGCCAAGAACGGCGGTGCGGATGCGGTGAGCCTGATCAACACGATCAATTCGATTACGGGCGTCGATCTTGATTCGTTCACGCCGCGGCCTGTGGTTGGGAACCAGTCGAGCCATGGTGGCTATTGCGGTCCAGCCGTGAAACCGATAGCTCTTAACATGGTGGCATCGATCGCTGCGGACCCTTTCACCCAGGACCTGCCCATCAGCGGAATCGGTGGGATCGCGACCTGGGAGGACGTTGCCGAGTACATTCTGCTTGGCGCGACGACGATCCAGGTATGCACCGCGGTGATGCACTACGGATATCGAATCGTGGAGGACATGACCGAGGGCCTGTCGAACTATCTCGACAGCAAGGGCATGTCGAGTGTCAACGAACTGCGTGGCCTTTCCGTGAACAAGGTGACAGATTGGCAGTCGCTCGACATCAACTATGTGGTGAAGGCTACGATCGACCAGGACAAGTGCATCCATTGTGGACTGTGTTACATCGCCTGCCAGGACGGTGCACATCAAGCGATCGGTACCAAGCGGACCGATGACGACAAGACCGATGTGTGGATCATCGATGACCTGTGCGTCGGTTGCAATCTGTGCAGCCTCGTGTGTCCTGTGCAGGACTGCATCACGATGGAGGAGCGGGAGTTCGGCCAGACGCACATGTCGTGGAACGACCTCATGGGCGAAGACCCTCCCGGCGACCTGTTCCCAAGGCCGAAGCACGGCCTGACGATAGGTCCAGAGAGTTGACGGTTCACAGTCGGATAACGGATAACGGATAACGGATAACGGATAAC
>JAMBLL010000023.1 GCA_023336765.1 Actinomycetes bacterium
CCGGACAGGTCAGCCACGATATCGACGTCGCCAAGTGTGCCGTCATTGAGAATCGGGATCTCAAGCAGGAGGGCCTTCTCCGTGTTCGCAACGATCAGGTTGCCCTGGCGGTACGCCAGACCGTTGGCACCGATCGGGAACGGGATCGGGACTGGGGCGCACACACCCGTGAGCAGATCGTGGCGCATCAGAAGTTCCGCCTCACCGCCTTTGGGTACGACCCAGATCCCGCCGCGCCCGAACCAGCCATCGAATGGCGGGCCGTCAGGCACTCCGGTGAAGTCACAGAACGGGTAGTAGTCGAGGCCATCATCGACATCGAAAGAGTACGTTTCCGTTATGTAGAGATTGCCCTTCTTGTCGAATGCCAGAGAATTGGGAATCGCGATCGCATCGGTTCCGGGAACCAATTCAAAGCCACCGTCCATATCGACTTTGAACACACCAACGAACTGCTGTGCTGCATAGACGTGCTTCCCGTTGGCATCCACTGCAAGGCCTGCCGGAGCGGGACCAGGAAGGACGGTCAGGAGCGTCCCAAGGCCAGCTGGATCGAACCTCCACAACTCAGTCTGACCTTCTTCGTCACCTGCGCTCACGTAGACATTGCCGACGTTGTCGACCGCCACACCTTCGGGGCCGACATCCATTGGTGTGAAGTCAGGAAATTCGGGAGCGCTGGCCACAGCCGGGGCGAGAACAGCGAACATCAATAGGACGAGAACCAGAACAAGGAGCTTGCGCATACTCCCTCACCCTTTCGTACTCCGATGCCCAATCGGACGTACGACGCAACCCTCTTGTCGGGCTACGCCGATTCAGAGTTCCACCTTCAATCGTATAACATCGGGGGTCACCGGTCAACGGTTGAACCGCCCAAAGGGGCCTTCACCGTCGGCTCCCCCGTCATCAACGTCGAGTTCTCTGGCAAGTTCCTTGAACTTCTCGAACTCTTCGTTGAGCCTGTACTGCTGCGGCACCGACGAAACCCACTGTTCCACTGCCTCAGCAACATCTTCGTACGTTCGATGATCGTCCGCTATCTCGTGCACCGTGATCATCGGTGCGGCAGAAAGGTAGACGATCGCCCCGAGCCCGCCCGCGACCTCACCGGTAAGTTTCCACTCAACGAACTTGGCCTTCTTCTTCCATAGCATCTTCAGGAGTTTGGCGTAGATACGGCCGATATGTCGTTCATACCTACGCCAGACACCTGGCGACGGGTAAACTTTCGTGACATGCCAGCACGATCCAAACCGTTCCTGGGACCGAGAAATATCGTCGTCGCCATAGCTGTCTTCGCCATCGCCCTTGCGTCATGTTCCACCAGTCGGCCAACCGTCGAGGAGTGGCAGCCATCATGGGACCGCGTAGTGACAGGCATCCCGACAGAATCGGTAACTGGCGAGAATCCGCCCAGAGAGCTTTGCGACGAAACCTTGGCATTCCTGCGCGATACTCGACCGGAGTTGTCGCCAACGCCCGACCTGGCCGTCGATGACACCGTAAAGGACTGGTTCGACATCGCCGAGGATGCCTTCTTTGAATGCCCTCCGAGGAGTCAACAAGTAGGAAGCTTCTCCGATGCCTACACGTTGCTCTCGCGCTTGGAGGCAGAGGTAGACCTCGTACTCGACATGGATCGACGCTCGTGAGTTCTCACGTTCCAGTATCTCAGACGCGTGGCGACATATTCGATGACTTCCAACAGGTCACCAGCGCCATCGACTGAAACGTTTCCGGGACACAACTCACCTGCCAACACTTCATGCGTGGAATCGGCAGAACAGAACACCAGATAGAACGCGTGACCGTCCCGAAGACGTGGCGCGCCGCTCTCGTACGAGCTGTATTCGTGGGTTGACAACGTGCCATTCCTGATTACTTGGGACAGCCACTGGAGCAGATGGGTCGCCTCGCGTCGTTAGGTAGCCTAAAGATGTGAACACTCCGACTCGCATGAGATGGGCTCGCCCTTCGGGCAAGCCATTGCTGATGGCACTGGCCCTGGTGGTGGGGGTCGGCGCTGGTATCGGTGCGGCGATCCTGGTGTCTGCTCTACGTCTTGTATCGAGCTCCGTGCTTCGGGTGGCCGAACAGGGACCGTCTCTCGGGAGGGCTTGGCTGTTCCTGTTCATTCCGGCTGGCATCTGGCTTGCCTGGGCGATCGCTGCAAAGTGGGCTCCAGAGGCGGTGGGACACGGGGTGCCCCAGATACTTGCTGCGTTGACACTCGCAGGCGGGCGGATTCCCCTGCGGGTTCCGATTGTCAAGACCGTGGCGACAGCGCTCACGATCGGCGTTGGCGGCTCCGCTGGACGCGAGGGGTCGATCGCTCAGATCGGCGCCGGTATCGGGTCATACATCAGCAAGGTGACCAGGTTGGACGAATCAGAGACCAGGGCGTTGGTCGCCGCAGGTGCTGGTGCGGGCATCGCTGCAACGTTCAACGCTCCCATAGCCGGAATGTTCTTCGCCATGGAGGTGATCCTACGCGACGTGTCGATCAGGCACCTCCACACCATCGCTGTCGCCTCTGTGGCTGGCGCGGTCGTGTCACACACACTCATCGGCGACGAGCTAGCCTTCGATGTTGATCCGTATACCCTTGATGACCCAACACAGTTGTTGCTTTACGCTGTCCTCGGACTCATCGCTGTGGGACTTGCGATCTTTTTCATCGAGGCTCTCGACTGGTTCACGGTCGTACCCGATCGCCTGATCCCATGGATCAGGCCGTTGATCCTAGGTCTCGGCGTTGCGACGATCGGGTTCTTCGCTCCTGAGGTACTCGGGACCGGTCAGCGGTTCATCGGTGCGGTACTGAGCCAGGAGATATCCAAGGCATGGTGGCTGTTTGGACTACTCGCTGTTGCAAAGCTGATCGCCACGTCGCTCACGCTCGGCGGCAGAGGTTCCGGTGGGATTTTCATGCCGAGCCTGTTCATCGGCGCAATGGCAGGGTCGGCGTTCGCCATCGTCATCGATCCGCTCTGGACATCGTCTCGCCTCGATCCGGGTGCATTTGCATTGGTCGGGATGGCCGCCGTGTTCTCAGGTGTCTCACGGGCATCGTTCACTTCGATCCTCATCGTCTTCGAGATAACGGGCGACTACGCACTCGTTCTACCTCTGATGCTGGCGGTCGCAATTGCAACGGTGCTCACCAGCCGCCTCCATCCCGAGAGCGCCTATACGTCTCCACTGCTCCGAATGGGCATCCACACCGTGCCGAGTGACCAGGTCGATCTACTGGCCACAGTGACGATCCGCGACCTTGAACTCCAGCCACCGATCACCGTTGCCCCGTCAGATACGCTCGCAACGGTCCGGGGCGTGCTGCGACGGAACCGCCTCAACGGTGTGGCAGTCGTGAACAGCGAGGACCAACTCGTTGGTATTGTGTCGGATTCAGACATAACCCGCCTCGGCGGCGCCTCGGACCAACTCACCGCCACCGATGCCATGACGCGAGACCCAATGACGGTATCCGTGGATCTTTACGTGTCGGAAGCTCTTGAACGGATGGCTGTGCTCGGTGTTGGTCGGCTGCCGGTTGTCCATCGAAACCATCCTGAGCGGATCGAAGCGATGTTCCGCAGAGAGGACGCCATCGCCGCATACCACCTGGCGCTCGGAACAGCAGCCAGGTCGGACCACCTGCGACAGCGGGTGGAGACACGCACTTCGCCCTCAACAAGATACCTCGACTTCGAAATCCCTCCAGGATCGGCGGCCGACCACCGCAAGATCCGCGAAGTACCTTGGCCAGAGGGTTGCATTGTCGTGTCGGTACACCGCGGCAACGAACTCCTGGTTGCCTCGGGAGGCCTCGAACTACGCTCGGGAGACGCCCTCACGGTCTTCGGCGATCAAGCCGCACGCCGCCGCCTGATCGAGCGGCTCTCACCACGGCCGAGCACTGGATAGCCAAGTTGATGCTGACCTGTCCGAAATGCCCGGCGCAATCGGTGGCAGGTCAGGTGAAGCGTTCCAGCGTACTACCGCTGGCTATCAAGCCGGTACGAGCCGACCCCGTCCATTTCCCAAGTGTCAAGAGACACTCGTTGGACTGGCAGAAATGGCACGACCTCGCCAATGCCCAGGTAGGGCTTCTACCGGGCTCCTACGTCGTGCTGATGAGAAAATTGCGCATCATGCCCATGTCCTCGTGTTCGAGGATGTGGCAGTGATACAGGAAGAGGCCGGGGAACCCCGTGAACCGGCGAAGTATCCGGACGCGCTCTCCCGGCATGACAAGCACGGTGTCCTTCCACCCTTCGTCGACGTATCCCTCCCGAAGGCTCTCCCACGCGGCACGACCGGCATCATCGATCGTGCGATCGAGCACCTGGAACTGTTGTCCGTGCATGTGCATCGGATGGGCAAGACCCTCAGACACGCCACCCATTCTGCCTCCGCCCATGCCGCCTGCGTTGAAGAACTCCCACACCTCGGTTGAACCGAACTGCACCGTTTCTTCAGGCGACACCTCGGTCATCTGGAAGGTCCTACCGTTGAGCATCCATGTACCTCGAGCGAACGAGAGCACGATCGTGCGTGGAGCGGTGGGGTTGACAGCGTCATCAAGCGATGAGAGCCCAAGATCCGAAAGACGCTCCGGCAGAGGGTCTGTCGATGAGGCAGCCTGGTCAACATCGAAGGAGGCAAGGTCGAACGCCGAGCCGTTCGGGATGAGCGCGTTCGAGTCCATCATTCCACCCATCGTCTGGCCCGATTCGAACGGCAGGCTGACGAGCTTCCGAGTGGCTCCGATCGCGTCAGGTTCGAAGTCGACCCAGAGATCAACACGCTCGGCTGGTCCGAGCGTCACATACGGCCGCGTTACAGGTGCTTCGAGCAACCCTCCGTCCGTCGCCACGACGACCAGAGGCGTCCCGTCGTCCCAACCAAGCTTGTAGATTCGAGCATTCGATCCGTTGAGTATGCGCAGCCGATACGACCGTGCCGCTACCGGGAACACGGCATCCGGACTGCCATTGACGAGAATCTCGTCGCCAAGGAAACCCATCATCTGGTCCATCATCCCGTTGGGCAGGTACACCAGACGGTCGCCATCGAACGTGCGATCCTGAAGCACCATGGGCAATTCGAATTCGTCGCCCGGGAGAGATGCTGCATCCTCTTCATCATCTCCCACAAGGAGGAGACCAGCCATCCCTGCGTACACCTGAGGGCCTGTCAGGCCGTGGGGATGTGGGTGATACCAATAGGTGCCAGCGCGGTTCACCACAGTGAATTCGTACTCATAGCGGCCGCCTTCGGGCACGGCGAATCGAGGATGCCCGTCCATGTCCTCGGGTACGTCCAAACCGTGCCAATGCACGATCGTTTCTTGTGGAATCTCGTTGTCGAAGACGATACGAACACGCTGCCCCTGTCTCAGACGCAGCGTTGGGCCGAGATAGGAGCCAGGAATCGGTTCGACAACTCCAGCATCGCCACGTGTGACCTCGGCGACCAGGCGCCACACGTCGGTCTGGACGCCAGGTTTGATCTCGACCGTATCAGATATCGCCCGCATCGCGATCTCAACGTCAACAGGCCCACCGGTGACAGGGATTGTCGAACCCGCTGGCAGGGTCGTCGCAATCGAATCGATGGGCACGGTCTCTGGAGAGCAGGCTGCTATCACGAGGCCAGCAACGCCACCCCCGGACAGGGCAAGAAACCTACGGCGAGAAACGGGATCGGTGGACACGCCAGGACCATAGCCTCGAACCATCAATAGGGACGCTGAACGGCCCTAGAACTGCGGTTCGCCGACACCTCCGGTACACCGGCCGCCAGGTTCGGGTGCACTCGATGCGCCGGAGAACTCATTGACGAACTGCCCGAGCCTGGTGTCGGCTGGATCATCGAGTTCGAGTTGGGTCCCCCATGCTGTCACGATGATCGTTGCGCCCTGGCCGGGAACTGGTGAAACCAGCACCTTCTCGCTCCGACTCACGAATGACCGCAGCGCGGCAACACCATCATGCGACAAACTCGGGTCGTACGATATCCACACAGCACCATGTTCGAGCGAGTGGACGGCGGTCTCTGAGTCGATCTCCTGGTCGTAGAACCCACAGTTCTGCCAGATCTCATTGTGCGCTCCCCCGGCAGGTACCTCCCCGTCATCATGGAGTTCACCGTCAACATGCTGGGCATCTCCGATGGCGACCGACTCCGTGCCGTCTGGCACGCCACGCAATTCCGGCTGGGACAGGAACACAACTGCGACCAGGCCCCCGACAGCCGCCACTCCCGCGATCCAGATGAGCCGCTTCCTCCACGGCGACTCAGGAGTCTGTACCGCCTGTACGGGCGTGTAATGTGCCTTCTTCTTGTTACTCATCTGTGTATCCCCAATGGTTGCGCCCCTACCGGACGATGGTCTGGCTCACTCACACACGGCAGCCCCGACAGTGCAGGAAAGCACTCGCCGTGTCTGGATCCCGTCAGTGTCGCCGCTCAGCGGCGCATTTCTTCGAGTCGCTCCCTGTACTCATCGTCGTCGATCTCCGCCCTGGCGAATCTATCAGCCAGGATCCTATCCGCTGAGGCTCCGGATGACTCAGATGGGGATGATGATCTCGAACTGGTGTAAATCACAGCCCAGACCACGAGTCCGCCAACGATCAGGATCACAAGCCATCCCATTGTTGCAATCATGTTCAAGTATTCCCTCCGGCCAGTCGCTCAAGCTTCGACAGCGAGGTCCGCCGTCATCCCTGCCTCGTAGTGGCCCGGGATCAGGCAGACAGCTGCGGTATAGTCGTGATCGTTGTCAGGAAATGTGAAGACCAGGGTACCGGTCGCCCCTGCTTCAAGGATGAGAACGGCGTCGGCCGCCTCTTCACCATCAACGTCATCGTCGTGGTCCGATGCCTCTTCGTCGTCATGGTCAGCGTCTTCGTCGCCGTCATCCATGGTCGCCATCTCCTCATCGGTCATCGCACCTTCATCATGATCCTCGTGACCACCCGCAACGTGTTCATCGACCCTGTCCTGGTTCGATAACCGGAATTCATGCTCTACGACACCCGTGTTGGTGACCACGAACTCGATGGTCTCACCCGGTGCGAACTCGAAGCCGTCCGCTGCAATGGCGAACTCCGACAGTTCGACCTCAAGGATCCTGTCAACATCAGCGTCTTGCGCGACGTCATCGTCAGCGCGCTCCGACGATTCTTGATCAACGGTTTCCGAAGGTCCCGGAAGCGGGCCCCCCAACGTTCCCGTGCTCGTGCACGCAGCTGATACCAGCAGAACCGCCACAAGCAAGGCGAACAAGCGCCCAAATCGTTTTCCCATCACATGCTCCTTCGAGAGATTCTTCATGTAGGAAGATTCTCCTCCAGAATGAGCACGCTGCACAGTCACCCATTCGGACTCTGCCCCTCATCCATTCGGTGGAGGGTGCGCCGCGACAGGATTATTCGATCATGCCCATGCGGATGCCCACAGCGACCGCTTCGGCTCGAGACGACACGTCGAGACGCTCGAACACACCCCGGATGTAGGTCTTCACCGTCGCTTCCGAAAGCCCCAATTCGCGGGCGATCTGCTTGTTCTCGGATCCATTCGCGATGAGTTGGAGCACTTGCTGCTCGCGTGGGCTCAGGCGTCCCGATTTCCCCCGGACACGTGTCACATCAGCCAGCAGCGGCTCCATCAGAACACTCTGGATATACCTCTCTCCAACGGATACGGCGCTGATCGCAGCGAGAATCTCATCACGCCCCGCACTCTTGAGGAGGTACCCAGAAGCACCAAGCTCGACTGCCCTACGCACATATCCGGGCTGGTCATGCATCGAGAGCATCAGGACCTTCACCTGGGGATAGTCCGAGGCGATGGGCTTGAGAGCATCGAGTCCTGTCATGCCTTCCATCCGGATGTCGAGCAGCACGACGTCGACGGGTTCGGAGTCGATGATCTCGAACATCGCTTCAGCCGATTCCGCTTCACCGATGATCTCGATACCTGGTTCGTCCGAGAGCATGAAGCGGATTCCGTCTCTCACCACCTTGTGGTCGTCAACGATGAGTATCTTCATGAAGAGTTCTCCTCCGTCCGCGGTAGCCATGCCCGAAAACGCGTGCCGCCAGCAGGTGACGCCAGAAGGGAGACATCGCCACCGAGTGCCACGAATCGCTGACGGGTGGTACTCAGCCCGAGACCCGGGTCCGGAGAGTCGACGTAGCCCGCTCCGTTGTCTGTCACGTCAAGGATGAGCTGATCGTCCTGGCAGAACAGGTGGATCGCGACGCGGTCCGCTGCCGCATGCTTGCGGACATTGGTAAGGGCTTCTCTGGCCGCCCGATAGATCTCGGTGCGACAGGCCGGAGAGGGCCCGTAGCCGAGATCGATCGCCAGATCAACCTCCATCCCCGTTTCAGCACGCGTCAGGTCGACCAGATCCACCAACGCTGTGGCCAGGTCCGTGTCCGCAGCCAGCTCGAAATGGAGCAATCGGAGTTCGTTCCTGAGCGTTGCGTCCATGTCGCGAACGACATCTGCAAGGTGTCCGAGTTCTTCGGCTACGGGATCCGATGAATCAAGCCTCGCCCTGGATCCTTCGAGTCCGTAGAGCAACCTGTACATCGGCTGACCGATATCGTCGTGAAGTGCTCCCACGACACGACGACGTTCCTGCTCCTGTGCAGCGAAGGATGACTCGAGCAGATCTACAGCCTGTCTGCGCCGCCGATTGACCTCTCGCGTACGGGCTGCAACGCCAACCGCCATCACGAGCCCGATAGCAACAAGCCCAATACCGATCGACACCCAGACGTTGCGCGTGATCAAGGAAAGCGCATGGTTGAGACCACTCGCATCCTGTTCGACTTCGACAACGAACTGCGCATCGGGATCTGACTCGGGCAGCCCAACGTAGAACTCGATCAACTCGCCATGATCGCGGTCGAAGGCATGTGCAGGATCAGAGAGGTCGGAGATGTGCGTCTCGTTGCCTGCGTCAAAGGCAAGAGCCGCGTGGGAAGGGAGGTCGAACTGCTCTCCGACGAGCTCTTGGGCATCCGAGTACACGATCGTGCCATCGGGAGCCCACACCTTGACACGCACGGTCTCGCCACCGAGAACGTTCACACGCACAGCCACATCGAACGCGGCGTATGCGGCCGGAGACGCATCCTTGTCAGGCGGGAACGGAGGGAGATCCTCGATATTCGCGGAGACCATCGCTGCTCGGGCATCAAGGAGGTGGCCTCGAGCGGCTCGCGTGATCGAAAGACCGAGGACGAGCGTAACGATGAAAGCCAGGATGACTCCGAACACGGCAAGCCGGCCGAGGCCACCGATCTCGACCCAGTCGGAACGAAGGCCACCTATCGACCGTCGGAGACGCCAGGTACGGGGTGCGTGTGCCACAAACGAAACCTACCCCGGCGGATACGGTTCGAAGCCTTCTATTCGCTGGGTCTCGCGAACGAAGGTGACGATCCGATCCAGGTCCTCTTGTGACAGACCGGATATCGGGGCCATGTCACCGAAACCCCAATGGTGTGCACGTACGCCGTTGATGGCAGCAAGAGCGAATGCGCCATCCCCATGATGCCCGGGCTGATAGACAACTGACAGATGGGATGGCCCAAGGGCCGTTCCTCGAAGATCGGCACCATGACATGACGCACAATTCGCCTGGTAGAGGACATCACCCTCAGCAACAAGTAGGGGGTCCTGGACCGGAATGTTGAACTCGTTCTCCCCGGCAGCTGTATCCGAGGTTTCGGTACTTCCACCCATGGCAACGAAGGCGATCACAGCGATCACAGCCACCCCACCGGCTATGAACATGACGATCTTCTTCATATGGGCCCCCATCCAACAGCCGTTGTCTCGCGGTGATCACCGCACGTCCAGCTGTTCTTCAGTCTCCAGAATGGGCACGATACACAACGGTCTCGGCTATCGCTCCGTCGTTGATCCATGATCGTCATCCACCCTGAACACGTCAAGCAGGAAGCGGATCTCTACCGCTTGTTCGAGAGGGTGGCGAAGGGTTGTATCGGTGCTCAACATGTAGCGGTTCCGACGACCGATCTTCTCGTGGGTCAGGTAGCCGTCGTCCTCAAGTTCAACGATGATCCGCTGGGCAGATCGCTCGGTAATCCCTGCCATCTCAGCAACGTCCCGGACACGGATATTGGGATTCTGTGAGATCAATATCAGCACACGCGCATGGCTGGTCAGGAACGTCCACGGTCGCCGCTGCGAGTCGCTCATCGATCCACATCCCTTCTTACTCGATGCCCATCCACGTTTCGTCTCAGGTCCATCGTAATCGTCTGGACATGACATTAGTTTCATGATATATATATCAGTGAAGGGGAGTATCCCCAAATCAGCGAGTCGTCAGTACGGCCACCGGGCCCGGCACGCTGGGCCTCTCGGGCGGGAGAGACCTTCACGCAGAAGTGAAGCGCTCTCTCAGAGTCCCCGGAGGCCATGATGGTTGCACCTACCGCCCGCTCCGCGGTTGGACCTGTCGCCAGCATCGACCTCTCCCCTTCGTCGACCGACCCTCAACGTATCCGTGTGTCGAGCGACCGCGCCTCAACCAACCCCCAAAGACATGTCACAGACCGACCGTTGAGAAAGGCGTGAGTAATGGATAGGTTCAAGAACATTCTGGTTGCTGCGGCCCCGGGGCATCTGGAGCCGTTGACGTTGCGTGCCGCTGTCGAACTTGCGGATGCCAACGGCGCACGTCTCACCGTATCAGACGTCGTCATGCCACTTCCCGGATGGAGGAGGACAGTCAACGTAGAGGGTCGCGTGATCGATATCGAGGCCGCCATGGTGATAGAGCGCGAGGAACGCCTCGCTCGCATGCTCGGGAACACCGGAGACAGAACGGATGTCGAGGTGACCGTAACCGTGGGAGAACCGTTCATCGAGGTGATACGACAGGTCGTACGAGACGGACACGACCTCGTCATGGTGGGCGAACCCGCAGTGGAGAACCCCGGTGTGCCACAACTCAGTAGCGGAGTCATGCACCTCCTGCGCAAGTGCCCGAGTCCCGTCTGGGTGATGCGTCCATCTGCGAATCGTAAGTGCAGGATTCTTGCTCTCGTCGACCCCGACCCCAGCGACCCGATTCGTAACGGCTTGAACGACCTGGTCATGGAATTGGCAACGTCGCTGGCCACGCGCGAGCAGGGCGAGTTGCACGTCGGGAACGCGTGGAGCCTGGCTGGTGAGGCGACGCTGCGTTCGTCGTCCTACGTCGGGCTCCCCGGTCCGATCGTGGACGTAATGGTCCACGAGACCGAGATCGCCAGGCACCGGGAGTTGGAGACATTGACGAGTCGACACACGACCGAATCCGACTGCTCGATACATCTGGTGGCGGGGGAACCGGGCGATGCGCTGCCACGCCTGGCCGATCAACTCGACATCGGACTGATAGTCATGGGAACTGTGGGCCGAACGGGGTTGAGGGGCCTGATCATGGGCAACACTGCTGAGACCATCCTGCGGTCCGTTCGCTGCTCCGTGCTTGCCGTGAAACCGGAGGGCTTCGTCACTCCTGTCAAGAAGGCGAAACGGTCGAAGAAGAACAAGAAGGGTCGGTCATAGCCACTACAACCCCCACGGACACTTCCGTACCGGCAGGGTCGGCGGCAGCGTTCACCCGGGAAATTGATGTAGGGATCACATCGGTGGTGGCGGCTGAGAGACTGGTATCAGTTGGCGCGAATGTGCTGCCTGAAGCGAAGCCAACACCGTGGTGGCGGCGAGTGCTGAGCCAACTGCAGAACCCGATCATCTACATCCTGCTGTTCGCCCTCGCCTTCGATGTGGCTGTCTGGGCGATCGAGGATATGCACGAGTGGCCGATCGAATCGATCGCCATCCTCGTGATTCTCGCGTTCAACACCATCATGGGAGTGTGGCAGGAGTATCGAGCCGAGGATGCGCTGGCCCGACTGAAGGAACTCGCCGCACCAAACGTGTGCGTTCGCCGTGACGGGAGCCTGACACACATCCCCGCCGCCTTGCTGGTGCCCGGAGACCTGGTCCGAGTTGAGGCCGGGGACCGCGTACCGGCCGACGGTGCGCTCAGCAGCGAACAAGGCCTGATGGTGGACGAGTCGATGCTGACCGGCGAGTCAGTTCCGATCGAACGAGCCACTCGAGAGGAGCTCTTCTCAGGAACGCTGGTGGTGCGTGGTGTTGGTTGGCTGGTGGTGAGCAGAACCGGGCCAAAGTCTGCCATGGGCAGGATCGCCGGCATGCTCGCTGACGTCGAGGGTGAGGACACCCCACTCGAGCGGCGCCTGACACACCTCGGACATCGTATCGCACGATGGGTAGCGGCCCTCGCTGTCGTGTTGGTCGTGGCCGGTGTGGGCATCGAGGGGATCGATCGACTCGATGAGGCACTTCTGTTTGCGGTCGCCGTCGCTGTTGCGGCGGTTCCAGAGGGACTTCCCGCGGTTCTCAC
>JAMBLL010000024.1 GCA_023336765.1 Actinomycetes bacterium
CCTTCACGATACGCCTCGTACATGGCGCCCCCGGTTTCAAGGTCAAAGGCTTCGCCTGTGGTTCCTTCGGTGACGATCACTTCGGCACCCCACGGTGCTGATCGTTCAATGTGAGACTTCAGAGCCGCAAGGGCCGCAGCCGCGTCCTGACCTGGAGCGATCCTCATGCTGACCTTTGCTCGTGCTTCTGGTACGAGTTGGTTGATCGCTTCGTTCAGAGGCACCGCCTCGATCGCGATCACGGAGATCGAAGGCTGGCGCCACAGGCGCGATGTGAGCGTTCCCGAACCTGAGAGTTGGAGTCCATCGACAGGCAGCATCTGCTCGTCGAGTTCCCTTTTTGTGAGATCGAGGGGGTCGGCATCTGCAGCAAGGAGGCCTTCCACCGCGACAGATCCGTCGTCGTTGTGGAGCTTGGCCAGCGTTCTTGCCAGGGCGGTGATGGCGTCGGGATAGGTTCCACCGAATGAACCTGAGTGGACTGCGTACTTCATCGTTCGTACGGTCACGGTGCAATCCACGAGCCCACGCAGCGATGTGGTCAGGCCTGGAACGCCGACTCTCCAGTTCCCAGCGTCGCCGATGATGATGGCATCCGACGTCAGCAGTTCGCGGTACGTGTCGAGGAACTCGATGAGATGTGCGGACCCGATCTCTTCTTCGCCTTCGATGAAGACCTTTATGGTGACAGGCAGGTCGTCACCGAATGCTCGGATCGACCCAAGGTGCATGGCTATGCCAGCCTTATCGTCCGCCGACCCTCTTCCATACATTCGGCCATCTCGCTCGAATGGCTCGAAAGGGGATGTCTCCCATTGATCTTGTGGTCCGGGCGGCTGGACATCGTGGTGGGCGTACAGCAAGATCGTCGGGGCACCCGCTGGACCCTGCTTGGTCCCGTAGACAGCGGGATGTGCACCGTCAATTTCGAGAAGGCTTACGTCCTCGAACCCGGAGGATTCCAGAAGTTGTGCTACGAATTCGGCGGACCGTCGAACCTCGACAGGGTCGTATCCGTCTGCACTCACCGAGGGGATGCGGACCATCGCCTCGAGCTCATCTCTGATCCGTCCAGTGTCCCGGGCTACTGCGGTGCGAAGTTGTTGGTTCATGGAGAATCAGCTTACAGCCGACAGCTTTCAGCCGACAGCACGAAAGAGCACAGAGCTTGGACAAGTGAGCCGTCTAGAAGCATCGTCGGGCTTCGCTGTCTGTGCTCTGTGTTCTCTTTTCTGTGCTCTTACGCGTTCTCTGCTATGAATCCGAGTATCCGCTGCCATGCGTCCTGGGATGCGTTGGTGAACTCGGCGTACTTGCGGTCGAAGAACGAGTGAGGCGCGCCGTTGTAGATGATCACCTCGTCCGATCTTCCGGCATTGCGCAGTGCGGTTTCGAACTCTGCGTCGACCTCTGCGGGGATTCCGGGATCATCCCCGCCCTGGAGAGCCAGTATCGGGCAGGAGAATTCGGCTACTCGGGTGATAATCGGTGCTGCCCCTGATGGGAAGTCCGCTCGATTCGGGTGGCCGTAGAAGCCGACCACACCCGAAAGGTCAAGGTCTGCTGCAGCCATGTGCCATGCATTCGAACCGCCAAGGCAGAACCCGACGACGAAGACCGGCTTGTCTGGGTTGTCGCTACGGAGATGGCCGATCGCGGCTGAGACATCATTCTCAAGACCCGCGAGTGTCATAGCTTCGACCTCTGGCCAGAAGTCCCAGTCGGCGTCTCTTTTGCCTACGCCCGCTGACCGGCCGAAGTAGTCGATGGCGATGGCATCGAACCCATGCTCAGCGAACCGTAGAGCGAGTTCTTCGTAGAACCGGAAGAGTCCTCGAACGTCGGGTAGCACGACGATGCCGACTTCACCACCTGCCCGCGCGGAGAATGCGGCGAATTCGTTGCCATCGCTGGCAGTGAGCACGAGATCCTCGTGCTGGACGGAACCTCCGTGGATATGAGGAATCGGTGGGCTGGAGTCAAGATCGAAGCACATGGGAGGACCATAGACGGCGTTCCGCAAATCGTAAATCGCAAATTGTAAATCGTAAATCGACGGAAGTCAGAAGGTGTGGTGATCAGATGTCCAAAGCCGTTCTCTTGAATATTGCCTGAATGCCGACATGGCACATCTTCTCCGGCGACTTACGATCGTACGATTTACGATGTACGACTCTCTGGCTTCTGTACGCTTCCCCTATGCATGAACCGATTCTTGTTCCTATCGATGTACCCCTCGTTGGCGATGATCGACGGAAGAACTGGGCCAAGATCGTGACGAACGTTGATGAGTCGATGGCATCGGGATGGGCCTACGAAGGCGAGTTCATCGCGACAGGGGGAATCCAGGACGTTCCGATCGGGTCGATCATCCTGACGTACGGTGAACGCGGCTCCAGGACCAACCCACAGGTCGAAGCCAGGGTCCTGAAGGCCAATAGCGATGGAACGCTGACGCTCATCACCTCGGCAAAGGGTCGGGCGTGGGCGAGAACACTGCGAGATCAGATCGTCGAATTGCTCACGGACCAGAGCGACGCCCCGATAACTCAGATCGACTGGGATCCATCGCTGCTGAGGTACACGACAGAAGCGCTGAAAGAGGAACTGAGCAGACGAAGTCCGTCGACCGGTGACCGGTGACCGGGATCTGAAATCTGGCGTTGGCTACTTCGTTGCGACGATCAATGCGAATTGATCATTGCGATCTGTGAGGGAATCGGTGACCGTGAGTCCTGCTTGGGCCAACTCCGCCGTGATCCCATCGATGGTGAATTTGCAGGACCATTCGGTGTGAATCGATTCGCCACCAGTGAAGTCAATGGTGAGTCCGATGTCTGACAGCGTTGCGGTGACATCTCTATTCGCCCGCAAGCTCTGCTTCATACATCCTGAGTCAGGGAAGAACGCCGTCTCATGGTCGAACGCATCGAGTGGCAGATCACCGCCAAGCGTTCTATTGATGACGGTAAGTATGTTCTTGTTGAACGCGGCGGAAACGCCTCGAGAATCATCGTATGCAGCGACCATGGTCGATTCATCCTTGACGAGGTCGACGCCGAGCAGGAGTACGTCTTCGTCGGCAACAGAAGCAGCTATCTCAGCCAGGAACGCAGGACGATCTACAGGGGCAAGGTTCCCCAGAGTTGAACCCAGGAAGGCGACGATCCTGTTGCCGCCGCGTGGAACCCTGTGGAGATCTGTCCCGAAGTCGCCAATGTAGGCACGCACTGTGAGCCATTCGTATGTATCGGTGAGTGCGGCACCCGCATGTTCAAGGGCAGCGTCGGAGACATCGATGGGCACGTACGCATCACCGACTCCGGCGCGGTGCATGGCAGAGAGCAGTATCCGTGTTTTGCGAGCGAAACCGGCACCGATCTCCATCAGTTCGTGCGGGCAGTACCGCGAGATGAGCTCGTCTGCGTGTTCTTCGAGGATCTCAGTTTCGAGGCGCGTGAGGTAGTACTCGGGCAATTCGGTGATCTGATCGAACAGATCGGAGCCGTGATCGTCGTAGAAATAGATCGATGGGAGTGTCTTGGGCGTGGCCGTGAGTCCCTCCCGGACGTCTCGACGAAGCAGAGCTTCGAAGTCAGCGGGTTCTGAGAGCCGTTCCATCGTGAAGCGTTCAAGCTTGGTCTTCATCGAACGTCCCATGCGAGACGGATACCCGAGAAGATCTGGCGTCGTTCGCGATAATCCCAATTCCGGAAGGTGTTGCGTGCAACCGATGGTTCAGTTGCCCACGACGCTCCTCGTAGAACGCGGAAGTTCTCGTCGTCGAAGAACACTTCGGAGTATTCCGGGTAGGGGAACGTGCTGTAGCCAGGGTAGGGGTCGAA
>JAMBLL010000025.1 GCA_023336765.1 Actinomycetes bacterium
GGCAGTACAGGTGCCATAAGGTTTCGCTCGCTCATTGATGATCCCTTGGTCACTCGTCCCACGACCAGCAAGTCTAGAACCGGTACGCACGGAGCTCCAGAAACGGAGGAGGCCAGACAGAGCATCGACCTGGTGTCGCCTACTCTCCGTTGGATGGAAGCACGCGGTTTCACGGATTCAGATGGAGAGCGGATCTACTTCGAGTGCTGGGGCGACTCCGGCGACGTGATCGTTCTGAGTCACGGACTCGGTGGGAGCCATGCCGTCTGGTACCAGCAGGTCGCCTTCCTGTCACAGCGCTATCGGGTGATCACCTGGGACCAGCGCGGGTTCGGCCGTTCGACCCGTTCCACCGGCGCCATCGGACCCGTACCGGCCGTTCGTGACATGGTGCGTGTGCTCGATGCCCTTGATGCCGACAGAGCCCATGTGATAGGGCAGTCGATGGGAGGTTGGTCCGCCCTTGGGTTCGCGATCGACCATCCGGATCGAGTGATCTCGCTGGTCCTGGCAGACTCGACTGGCGGGATCTTCACCCCTTGGATCCGCCAATCGCTGACCGACTACGGAAAGGCGATCGCTGGCGGCCCGCCACCGCACGAGTTACAGCTCGGCTTTCACCCGGCCATCGGGACACAACTCCTTGGCGAAGACCTCGCTCAGGCGTTCCTCTATACGCAGTTGGGAAGCCTCACTGAGCCTCCATCGCCGGAAGAGATCATGCCCCTCCTGATGACGACTGACCACACCGACGGTGCGCTGAGCGTCGCCATCCCAACACTGTTCGTCGTTGGAGAACACGACCCGATCTTCGCCCCGCGATTGATCGAATCTGCAGCCAGCCTCATCCCAACAAGCGAGGTTACGATCGTCGAGAACACCGGCCATTCACCCTACTTTGAACGCCCTGATCGGTGGAACAACATCGTCACCGCGTTTCTGGCACAATCCACTTACTAACGAGGAGGACAGCGTGGGCGTCAAGGAAGTCGTTTCGGGCATGTATCAGCTGAGCAACGGGGGCATCAATGCCTTCCTCATCGATGACGGCGATGCAGGATTGACGCTCATCGACTCCGGTTATCCCAAAGATGCAGAGGCGATCACCGAAGGGATCCGTGAGATCGGTCGCGACCTCTCGGACCTCACCAACATCCTTATCACCCATGCGCACCCGGATCATCTTGGTAGTGCAAAACAACTGTCAGGCGGAACCACCCCCATCAGCCTGCACCCTGGGGATGCCGATATCGCAAAGGCAGGGGTCTATCAACTCACGATGAAGCCGGGACCAGGCATCCTCAATGGGGTGATGTTCCGACTGGTGATGCGCAAAAAGCCATCCGAGTTCCCTGCATTCCAACCTGACATCGACCTCAAGGACGGCGATGTCATCGACGTTGCAGGTGGTATCGAGGTGATCCACACTCCCGGGCATACCGCAGGCCATGTAGCGCTGCTGTGGAAGAAAGACGCCGGACTCCTCTTCGTGGGGGACGCTGCAGCGAATCTGGCTGGCCTCAACTACATGATCGGCTACGACGATGTGCCTGAAGGAAAAGAAAGTCTCACCAAACTCTCCGGTTTGGACTTCGAGGCAGCGGTCTTCGGCCACGGCAAACCGATACTGTCGGGGGCATCTGACAAGTTCGGAGCGAAGTTCACCTGAGCAGGAAGGAACCAACGATGGGTCATATCGAAGAACGGCTCACCCATCTCGGGTTGACACTGCCACCTGAGGTCCAGCCCCCGCCAGGTGTCGTGCTTCCGTTCGTCTTCGTGAATGTCCAAGGTGACCGGGTTGTTGTCTCCGGTCATGGACCGCAGTCGGCAGATGGTCCCCTGGCTCCTCAGTTCGGCCAAGTTGGGCGAGATGTGTCTCTTGATGAGGCTGTCGAATCGGCGCACCTCGCCGCACTGTCGATGCTCGGCTCCCTCCAGCGAGAACTCGGCACGCTCGATCGGATCACCAGTTGGGTGCGGGTGTTCGGGATGGTCAATTCCGCCCCGGACTTCGATCAACAACCGACTGTCATCAACGGATTCTCGGATCTCATCCTCGATGTGTTCGGTCCCGAGGTAGGCCGCCATGCACGTTCAGCGGTGGGCATGGCCTCACTCCCCTTCGGCATCCCTGTCGAGGTGGAGGCTGAGGTTTCGATTCGAGTGATCAACCGAGGACCTCAATCTTGAGCTGACCGACCGCTACCTGGGGAAACATCAACGCCGCTCCCCCGACGGTTCAGAGGCTGCCGCTTTGGCGCCAGATCCAGCTCAAGATGACGTTCCACGATCACGCCCCGGATATGGCGATACCATTAGGGATTGATGGCATACAGAACCGCGATGTCGTGACCGAACCCAATCCCATCCTCGAAGACGGGCTTGAGCACGCGGTCACGTTCCAGACCGCTGATGTGGTCACCATCGCCGGCGGACATGCGGTCCATGACACCTACACGGCGTTCCTTCCGCCCCTCTTGCCCCACTTCGTAGAGAAGTTCGGCCTCACGAATGCAAAAGCAGGGGCGCTCGCGGCGTTCCTTCAACTCCCGTCACTGCTCCAGCCATTCATCGGACATCTCGCCGACCGCACAACACTGCGATGGATCGTCATTCTTGGGCCGGGGGTCACTGGAACTGCGATGAGTTTCCTCGGCTGGGCTCCGACGTACGCGACCCTGGCCATGCTGCTCATCGTTGCTGGGTTCAGCGTTGCCTCATTCCACGCAACGGCACCAGTCGCTGTCGGGTACCTGTCGGGGAATCGGCTTGGCAGAGGGATGGGTTTCTGGATGGTCGGTGGAGAGATCGGACGGACGATCGGTCCGCTCGTCGTCGTGAGTGCCCTTGCGGTGATGTCGATACGGTCTATGGCATCACTGTCGCTGGTGGCGATCGCAACGTCGATCTTCCTGTTCATCCGACTGCGTGATGTCCCCTTGCGGACCCGGGACGATGGTGAGCAGATTCCCTGGCGACCAGCGGTGCGGGCGATGAGCGGTCTCATGGTGCTGCTCGGAACCCTCGTTGCGCTGCGATCAATGATGGTGATGGCCACAACGCTCTTCCTCCCGATATATCTCACCGACAACGCCACCAGCCTCTGGGTGGCGGGCATCGCACTCTCGATCGTGGAGGCTGCCGGGATCGCTGGCGCCTTTGCGGGGGGATGGATCAGCGACCATGTTGGGCGACGAGCAGTGCTCGTCTTTGGACAGATCGCTGCGCCGCTTGCGTTATTGGCGTTCCTTGGAACTGATGGTTGGATTCGAGTCGCCATCCTTCCTCTGATCGGGTTCTCGCTCCTTGCGGTTCCACCGGTTCTCATGGCAGTGGTCCAGGAGAGCTTCCCCCAGAGCAGAGCGCTCGCCAACGGTTTGTACCTATCGATGAACTTCCTCATTCGGTCTGTCGCTGCGATCGCCTACGGCGCCTTTGCAGATAGCCACGGGCTGACAACGGCGATGTATGTTGCGGCCGCCGCCATGTTCGTTGGCCTGCCCCTTATCTGGCCGATCACACGATCCACAAGAACCGGCCAGGTGGCATCTCGGTGAGCGACCGCCGCTCGCGCCTGACGCTCTGATTAGGTTCGACAGAACGTTCTCACTAGGGTGAATATCTCGACCCCGCCGCATCTCGTGTGAGCGTTTCGGGGGTCGTATGGGTATGTGAAAGGGTTGGCGATGAGGCGCTATTTTGTTATTGCGATCGTGGTTGGACTGGTCATGACGGCCGGTATTGCTGTGGCTCAAGTAGGTGACGATGAAGTCATCCAAGCCTGTGCGGACACCAAGGGTGGGGACCTGCGACTGGTTGACACTGCAGAAGATTGCACGAAGAAGGAAGTCCTTGTGGCCTGGAACCAGGTGGGCCCACAGGGTTCACCTGGTATTGATGGGACTGACGGCACGGACGGCATCGATGGGATCGCCGGGGTTGACGGAGAGTCGTGCTCTGTTGCAGAGGATCCCATCGGCACGTTCACGATGACCTGTCCAGATTCATCTGAGGTGACCTGGAGTGGTGTAGTTCATGGCCCGATCGAGATGACAACATCGGGGAACTCTTGGCTCTCTCAGGGACAATTCGCTTATGGATACCCCGCGAACGTCACGCGTGTTGATCGCTGGGCGACCGAGACAACCTTCTTCGTCCCCGTAAGGGCGGTTATCAGTCTCACTGGCCCAGGCGCGGTCGATGGGGTTGACTATGGTCTCGAGTCGTTCGACCTCTGTGTGATCACGGGCAACAACTACGTCCTTTCTGTCTCAGTCACGGGTATCGCAAAGTTCGATTCCACCGTCGATGACAATCAGTACCTCAGCTTGTTCCGCGAAACATTCGCGTTCCCGCCGGGCCTGACAACGGGGTGTCACACATTCGAGGTCAACGCTCCCGTGGGTCAGGGAGCAGGTCTGATGGTCGAGATCGCGGATATCGGTGACGGGAGTCCCGTAACCCTCTCGTCAGTGAGGTCTGTCTGGACACC
>JAMBLL010000026.1 GCA_023336765.1 Actinomycetes bacterium
GTCCCATCATCGAGTCGCGTCACCGCCGTAGTCGCCTGGTGTCGATCACCGATGCCCTCGACTTCCTTCCCATCCGGGATCGAATCTGGATGCGTCAGGACCGTGTACTTGAACTCGAGAGTCGCTGCGTATGGGTCGACGAACCACACGCCTGTGGCTGGTTCGGACGTCGGCTTCTGTAGGTCTTCAAGCGCCAGGAACAGGTACTGGCCTATCAACTGCGCACCGCCCGGATGGTTGAAGCGCCCGAGCCCGGGGATGTCCTTGAGGAGTTGCTGGTAGACGACCGCGTCAAGGTCCTTTCCCTCGAGTCCGAACTGGTAGGTCCTCGTGAGTTGAACGGCGGCCTCATTGTCGGAATCCCCAGGTTCGTCGCTCAACGACGTCACAATGAACCTGGTATCCGTCCCGGCGTCAATGTACTGAATCGACTGGAGATGTTTCTGGCTCGGTGGGTAGCTCCAGGGCAGATTCAGAGTGAAGTAGTACGGCCTGCCTGGCCGTTCAGCTGCCGACGCCCACGAGAACTTGTCCTTCTCCATTTTGACGTCGTCCTCGTGGAGATCTGCAAGCTGCGCCTCGACGTCCGACACTGTTGGCAAGCATTGCTCCCCTACCTGGTTGTCATAGGTGCACGCGTATGCCGTCACCTGGCAGCTATCGACACCGTCTGTGCGTAACCACCAGAGATCGTTGTTGTCGTTGCAGTCGTCGTCTCTCAGATGCCCGTCGTCGTCGATGTCGATGTCGGTCAGTGTGATGACTCCAAGGTTCGTGAGATTGGCTGCGATGACCTCAACCGGTTCGATGGTCCGCCCTTGGTAACCGAACGGCGGTATCAGGATCATCCGGTACGTCCCCGATGGAATCTGAGCATGCTCGACGAAACCACCTGCCGAAGAGACACCAGATGCAATGAGCACCGACGGCACGATCGTGTCGTCATAGATCGCGTAAACAACGTTGGCCAGAGACGCATCATCGAATGGCTGGTCGGGAGTCTCGCTGTCCGTGAAGGTTCGGAATTCGAGCGTGCCTGCGGTGGATGCGTTGACAGCCCTGACTACGGGCTTGATGCGGAAACTCTTGATCTTGGCGATGGACTTCGAGTCGCCCTGTGGAACGAAGGACTTGCTCCAGTCAAAGTCGAGCACGAGGTCAGCCGTGATGTGGGTCACCACATTCAGACTCGGATCGATCTCGACCGTGAGACTGGCCATCTTGTCTTTTCCCTGGGAACCCTTGAACTCCGTGATCTCTCGTATCTGTCCCCCCTGGCTGACAACGATCACCTCGGGTTCCATGATGACGCGAAGAGCGTCGAAAACACCAGGATCCGGGTCCACCTCGAGAAGTAACTCGGTAAAGCTGTTCTCTTTCACCAGATCGAGCGGCATGTTCGTGGGTGAGAATCCCTCAACACGAACGAACGCATCGGCCCCGACGGTACGCAACTCGAGGAATCGAACCTGGACGATGGCACTGTCCACATCGAAGCGATCACTCACTCCTGCCGACGACGCAGAGCCAATGACTGGGACCACCAATACGAGACACAGGACAACACACATCGTTACGGCACGCCGCATGATTCATTCCCTTCCCAACCCGATCTCAACTCACTCGATTCTCCTGGCCACACGTTCGTGGTCACCTCTCAGAATACATCGAATTCACCAAACAATCCAGCACAAAGACACCGCGACAACCTTAAGAGGCTCTTCGGAGATGAGCGGGGTCAGGTGATGCTGGCGTTGTGCTACGTGTGAGGAAGTGGACGTAGGTTGATGTACCCAGAGGTTGTGGTGTCCGAACGTTCGGGCTGAGTGGTACGACTCGGTTTCCCCCTCTGTCTCGTTCCTCGACATCTCCCCCGCAAAGGCCGAGAGAGAATTCGGAATCCGTTGGTTCCTCCCTCGGCTCTTTGGACGGGGGAGGAACCAGCCTGCGAGGTCGGAGGGGGAAACCATAATGATCCACTCTGGTTGTGTGTTACAGGGCACATACTCACGATCACCGCCCCACGATCGGTCCGATGATCGGAGAGACATCGTTGTTGTCTTGCTACCTCGGACGTATTTCGTGCTACTGGATGGAACCGCTCCACCCCGCTCATTTCCGAAACGCCCCTTAAGACAGGCCTTCTGTGGGCCACATTGCACATATCCGTGCACTGGAACCCTGGGTACGCGGGAAAGCGCAGCAACTCCCAAGGAACGCGCAGCGTTCCCGTGGGCCCGGCAGGACTTGAAGACCAGATACCAGACAACCATATACCAGACAACCCCCGGAGTTGCGCAGCAACTCCCAAGGAACGCGCAGCGTTCCCGTGGGCCCGGCAGGACTTGAACCTGCGACCGATCGATTATGAGTCGACAGCTCTAACCAACTGAGCTACGGGCCCGATGGCTGGATTCTATGGCAGGGTGTGTTCAGTTCGAGACCCCTCCAAAGGCGACACCGCTGAGATCAGCCATGTCTCGCTTGAACGTCGTGAGATCATCGATGGCGAACCCGGCGAGTGAGTCATGGCCACATGCACGCGCAAGGACCTGCATGAGTTCGGTCGTTGCACCGAAGAAGCGTGCCAATCGATGCGCAGCTTCGTCGACGGGGAGCCTCGCTCGCAGGTGGGGCTGCTGTGTGGCGATACCGACGGGGCAGTTGTTCGTGTTACATGCACGCATACCGATGCACCCGATCGCTTGAAGCGCAGAGTTCGAGATCGCAATACCGTCCGCCCCCAGCGCAAGCGCCTTCGCGAAATCTGCTGGCGTTCTCAGTCCTCCGGTGGCGATGAGGGTCACGTCGGCGGCATCAGACTGGTCGAGGAATCGTCTTGCCCGCGCGATTGCCGGAATGGTCGGAACGGAGATGTTGTCCCGGAAGATCAGCGGCGCCGCTCCGGTAGCCCCTCCCCTGCCATCGAGGATGATGTAGTCCACGCCTACTTCGAGTGCGGCCTCAAGATCAGCTTCGATGTGTTGAGCGGACAGCTTGAAGCCGATTGGAATGCCGCCCGTGCGCTCGCGAACCTCTGCGGCGAACTCGGCAAAGTCGCCAGGCGTTGTCCACTCGGGGAACCGTGCGGGCGACACGGCTGGCATACCGACCGGGATCTCACGAACGGATGCGATCTTTGGTGTGACCTTCGCTCCTGGCAGATGACCGCCCGTTCCAGTCTTGGCAGCTTGGCCACCCTTGAAGTGGAACGCCTGGACCTTGTCCAGCTTGTCCCAGGTGAAACCGAATCTGGCCGATGCAAGCTCATAGAA
>JAMBLL010000027.1 GCA_023336765.1 Actinomycetes bacterium
CGAACCTGTGCCTTGAAACGCGCAGCCTCAGTGGATCTTCGTGGTCTCCCCCTCCGACCTCGCTGCGCTCGGCCACCTCCCCCAGCAAGCTGAGGGAGGATCAGGAACAGGTTTCTCTCCCGGTTCCTCCGGGAGAGATGTCGAGGAACGAGACAGAGGCGGCTCTTGAGAACGGCATTCAATAGACAAGCAACCACCTATTCACTGATCCTCCAAGTACCAAATACCAAATACCAAGTACCATGCTCCATCATGCTCAGGTTCATCACATCTGGAGAGTCTCACGGTCCTGGACTTGTCGCGACCGTCGAGGGTTTGCCTTCTGGCCTCATCGTGTCCACCGAGGGCATCGCCTCGGAACTCGCACGCCGCAGGCTCGGTTACGGGCGCGGCCCCCGCATGCGGCTCGAAAAGGATGAACTCGAGATCCTCGCAGGTGTTCGTTTCGGTGTGACGTTGGGCGGACCGGTCACCGTGCTGATCCGCAACACCGAGTGGCCACGGTGGCAGGAGGAGATGTCGCCAGAACCCGGGACAGCTCGAAAGGTCGAGACGAAACCTCGCCCCGGCCATGCTGACCTCGTGGGCATGATGAAATATGACACCCACGATGCTCGCGACATTCTCGAAAGGGCATCAGCGCGTGAAACTGCAGCGCGTACCGTTGTCGGCTACCTCGCAAAGCAGGTCCTTCACAATGTTGGGATTGATGTGTTCTCACATGTGACTGCCATCGGACCGATATCGATACCTGAGGACTCCGAACTCCCCACGCCACAGGACCTCGCGGCGATCGACGACTCAGAGGTGCGCGTATTCGACATGCGAGCCGAAGCCGAGATGATCACGGCGATCGAGAAGGCGAAGGCTGACCGAGATACGCTCGGAGGCACCGTTCAGGTCCTCGCCTACGGCGTTCCGCCCGGGCTTGGGAGCCATGTGCATTGGGACAGGAAACTGGACGGACTCCTCGCAGGCGCGGTCATGTCAATCCAGGCGATCAAGGCCGTCGAGATCGGAGCGGGCATCCGCCAGTCACAGTCGCTCGGTTCGGATGCCCATGACGAGATCTTCTACGACACCGAATACGGCCGAGGTTCGAACCGCGCTGGCGGGCTCGAGGGTGGGATGACGACCGGCGGAGTCGTATCCGTGTCCGCGTACATGAAGCCGATCGCCACACTGATGCGGGCCCTTGCAACGGTGGATGTCACCACAAAGGAACCGGCCAAGGCGTTCCGAGAACGCAGCGACGTCTGTGCCGTTCCAGCTGCGGGAGTCGTCGCCGAGCAGATGGTGGCGTACGTGCTTGCGAACGAGGTGATGAGAAGCTTTGGGGGAGACACGGTGAAGGATCTGGTCGCCAACGCCGAGGCCTATCGCGCCCGCCTCGCATCGTTCTGATGGGGCATATCTGGCTGATCGGGATGATGGGGAGCGGCAAGACCACGGTCGGGCACAAGCTTGCCGACGGGCTCGGGGTGCCGTTCATTGATTCGGACGATGAGGTCGTAGCTGCCACAGGCTGGAACATTGAGGACCTCTTTTCCGAGAGCGAGGCGGCGTTCCGCAGTGCCGAGATCGATGCCATCGCCAGGATTGCGACAATGGACGACAGCGTGGTGGCAACCGGGGGAGGGGCTGTACTCGATCCAGCGAACGTCGCCGCGATGAGATCTACGGGTACCACGGTCCTACTTGAAGCCGATGTTCAGACCCTATCAGCGCGGCTCTCGGGCACAGATGATCGTCCACTGCTCACAGACAGCGGTGACATCGCGACGATCTCGGCGGATCGGGCGTCCGTGTACACAGCCTCGGCCGACAGGATCGTTGACACCACCAACATGGACATCGAAGAGGTCGTGGAGGAGGTGTCCAGGTGCGTAGCCATGTGATTCGAGATGGGGGAACCGATGTCTCAACCACCGTTGTCGGCAGGGCTGTGGCCAACGCCCTCGTTAGCACTGTTGTGGGCAGACCGCGGGGCAAGATCGCCCTGTTGTGCCAGCCCACAACCATCCGCCAAACGGCCGCTGTAGCCGCGGCGTTCAGCCAAGCTGGCGTCGAGACAGTCAGCTACACGCTCCCGGACGGTGAGCCAGCAAAACAACTGTCCGTGGTCGAGGAGGTGTACCGCTTCCTGAACGGCCATCGATTCTCGAGAGATGACGCAATAGTGGGCATCGGTGGTGGGGCTCTCACCGACGTTGCCGGTTTCATCGCAGCGACGTATCTCCGAGGGATATCTGCGTTCTATATGCCAACGACACTGCTCGCTGCAGTCGATGCCGCCATAGGAGGCAAGACCGCCGTCAATGTTGACGGTAAGAACCTTGCAGGGGTTTTCGCCCACCCCGAGGCGGTCTTCATCGACATGGACACCATAGATGGCCTACCGCGAGAGCAGAAGGTCATTGGCGCAGCAGAGGCGGTCAAGACCGGGTTCATCGCCGACCTCGCCATCGTGACGGCTTTCGAGGCCGACGGCATAGAAGCCGACCTCGAGGAAATCGTCAACCGATCGATCGCGGTCAAGGTTGGGGTTGTCAACGATGACTTCACCGAACAGGGCAGACGTGCGATCCTGAACTACGGCCACACGATCGGCCACGGCATCGAATCGACGACGGGAATCTCCCATGGCGAAGCAGTCTCTGTAGGGATGGTCGCAGCGGGATACGCATCCCAGCATGCTCTCGGGTTCACCGGTGCGTCCCGCCAGGAGGAGGCGCTTGCGACGATCGGCCTGCCGCTACGTGCACCGGGGGCCAAACTCCATGCAGTACGAGCGATGATGGCGTTGGACAAGAA
>JAMBLL010000028.1 GCA_023336765.1 Actinomycetes bacterium
ACACGCGTCCGCACACCCCGCCAGGCGCCGCGAACCCTGCGGAACAACCATATCGTCAGGGCGCCAGCCGATATGACCAGAGCGAACACGACGACCGTGGTCAACACAGGGAACATGAGCGCCAGGGTCATCAAGCCAGCAACGAGCAGATCCTCGGCGACTGACAGGACAACGTTCGACACCGGTTCAGGAGACGCGTTCACCGCGATACGCGTCGAGGCCTTTGCGGCGTGTGCGTTGAGGGCCAGGCCACCAGAAACGACCGCGCCGACGGCCGTCACGAGCGACGTGGTCTCCCCCGTGAGCAGCGCACCTATCACCGCGGCGCCGAGAGGTCTGAGCACCGTGTGGATCGAGTCCCAAACGTTGTCGACGTAGGGGATCTTGTCCGCTACGAACTCGATGCCAGCCAGGATCGCCGCGAGCACGACGAACTCTGTACGCCCGAAGATCTCAGGGACCTCTCCCCATCCGAGGCGCGACGCGATACCGAGAAGAAGTGTGACGAGGTACAGGTTGATCCCTGACGCCCACCCCGAGCCGAGTAACAGTCCAACGGTTCCCATCCAAGGGAGGTTACCTCGCGTCTCCCAAACCGTCGTACGGACCCATCGGCGTCGGGTTCACTACGGCAACCGGTAGAGGATCCCCCGCTTGTCTCGACCGACGGATTCGACGGCACCCGAGACACGAAGACAGTACGCAACTTCCTGGGCGAGGTGTCGGGTGCGGCCAAGTCCGGCCGCAAGATCCGAGGTCGTGAACGGATCTGGTAGATCATCTGGGACCAGCCCGAGCAGGTCTTCTGGAGTAGTAAGAGTGACCGTGTCGAGTACGCGGACAAGTCGCCGCTCATCGATCACGTACCCACCACGGCGCCAGCCACGCTTGGCGTCGGGACGACGAACCTCCTCCTCCTCGATGAGGGCGACCTCCAAAGTGAAGTTCGGGTGGCTCAACAAGGAGGGGAACGACACGAGCTCTCCACACACATCGGCCGCGATGCCACGCTTGGGAGACCGCCGACGGGACACTTCGTGGCCAGAGTCGTCGAGTTTCACGATCCACTTCTGGGTGGGTACCGGGTACACGAGCCGGATCGGATAGAGATCGAGCAATCTGTCGAACTTGCGACGCATCGAAGCGAACCCGCGGGTCTGGATCTCGATGAGCACTCCGTCATGGACCACGTCCACGACGAATCCCTCCAGAGGGACCTCCACCTGGTCGCCATCGCAGCGGTACCACTCCTTGAGCGATGCGTGGAGCGGCTTCTCGTTGAGCAGTCCGATCGTTGTCACGCGGCGAGCCTAACGAGCGGTGCCCACGGTATCACCATGGTCCGAGCACCGAGCGTGGTACGGTTCCGGCCTGGTAGGACACAGGGCTGGAAAAAGGGAGTGCATCATGTTGGGGAATCGTCTGTTCATTGTCGCCATTTTGGCTGCGGCCGCTACGATCCTCGCCGCGTGTAGCGGCTCAGAATCTGCCGAATCGGCGACTTCCGTCGCCGATCAAGCAACTGAGACGGCGGCCGTAACCAGCACACCGTCGACAACGAGCGCTCCTTCCCCAACGACGACCGCTGCCCCAGCCCGGGAGTCTCAGACATCTACAACCACCGTGACATCGGCGCCCGAAGAGGTGGAACCAACCTGCGACTGGGATTCACCACGTCTGTCCTCAGGCGACGCAAGCGAACCCACCGGCCCAGGCGACGATGTCGCTCTAGCTGTCCTTGGATCGTGGCAGCACACCCATATCAATGAAGGCGGGGGGTTCAAGCCGGTGAAGCCGACCACCGACATCCGGTACGTTCTGTCGTCGGACACGTTCCTGTACTGCCAGGATGTCCAGGGGGCTACAGAGCACGGCGAGAACTCGGTTCGACTGGTGCTTGAGGGAGACGAAATCGTTCTGCCATCGCCCGCAACTGGGTACAAGATCGTGGCATGGAACGAGAACATGATGGTGTGGCTCAACCACTTTGACGATTCCCTCTACCTGCTCCAGCGGAGGTAACTGCCTTCCGAGGGCGACACCGGTGATGCTCACCGTCACCACACCGTCGGGTTGTGGACATTCCCGGTTCGGTCAGCGCCTCCTGTGCGCTGATTCAGACAAGAAGGAGCAACATGACTACAACCAACACTCACACACACGACAATGCGGACAACGACCGGTTCCTCACACTCATCGCCTCAGCGTGGAAGGACGGCGAACTCTCCGATCTTCAGCTTGCAGCTGTATGCCTTGAGATCATGCAGGACCCGAACCTCGACCTCAGTTGCCGCGAGACCCTGCAGAAGTGGCTCGACTCATCAGACGGACAGGACATGATCCGTACCCATACGTCGGACGACCAACTCGCAACAGCAAGTTAGGGAAACCTGTGGTTGTTCAGCCGCCGATGATGCCTTCACACGAGGTGGCCGCTTTCTGAAAGTCCGGATCGTCTGTATCGAGGGCGTCACCGAATGGCCCGTCTCCCGTGTGACCATCTGTGGAGAAATCCGGGTCAGGCATCTCATAGCCGTTCTCACGCATGCACACCGCAAAGGCGAGAAGCTCGTCCTCGCGTTCTGCAAGGTCCTCTGTGTCGAGGCCAAATGCCACGTTGTCAAGGAGTTCACGGCACACATCGAACGCTGAATGCAGGGCGGCCATGTCCAGCGTCGCTCCTGCAAGGGCGTGTTGGTTGGGTGGTACGAGGTTCCCGTTCTCGTCGACTTCTGGATCCTTGATATCGAGACCCTCGTCACGCAGGCATGCCGTAAAATCGAGCACTGCCTGTTCGCCCGGAATCGAATCGGTCTCTGCGCTCAGGGAGTCAGCCTGCCCGGCGTCAAGTGAGACAACACCAGAATCTGCGTCCCCACTGCTGCACGCACCTGCAACCAGGCCGAGAGCAAGAAGCAGGGAGAGGACGATCGTACGATTCATGGAATGTCACCGTTGTATCGGGGCAGGGTTCACTGTGAAGTGGGGACAGTACCTCATATCCCTGGCAATCAGCAGGGGTTTCATCCTTGGTCGACCGGGTTGAGCCGGAGCGGATCAGAATCCCGCGTACCACTTCGACAGTTCAACACCGATCGTATCTGGGTGGGTCTCCTGGACGAAGTGGATCGCGTCGCCCAGATCGACAACCGTCAGGTTGGAGAGGTTCTCTCGACACCAGGCAACTTCGGCTTCTTTGATGGAAATGCCTGCGTTTCCATAGAACAGGAGTTTCGGCACCTCGGTACGGGTCAGCCAAGCTCTGTAAGCATCGACAACCGCAGCGTTGTCTGCTGGGACACCATCGAGGGGCACTTCTCGTGGCCACTGGCGGACGGCCTTGCGGCTGGCGATCGTGGGGAACGCCGATCGGTAGTAGGCGAGGGCATCGGGGCTGATCTCGGCGTACGTCAGGTCGGGCAGCATCTTCTTCAGAAAGATGTTGCCGGCGCTAATCATCGCCCACCCTGTGCCAGGCGCACGCATCATCCGCATCGCCATGCGGAGACTCCCCGGCATGTCGTCGAGCGACAAGCCACGGATCATCGCTTCCATGAACGCGATCGCCTTGACACCGTCCTGATGGCCGTGAGCCCATCGAAATCCGAGGCCGGAACCCCAGTCGTGGATCACGAGTGTGAGGTTCGAACCGATTCCGAGAGCTTCTATGAAGCCACACAGGTAGCGATAGTGGTCGTCGTAGCGATAGTCGATGTCGGGGTGGTCGGACTTACCCATGCCAATGAGGTCGACAGCAATGCAACGCCCCTGATCGCTGAGATAAGGAATGATGTTGCGCCAGAGGTAGGACGATGTCGGGTTCCCATGCAGGAACAGGATCGGATCGCCCTCACCAACATCGATGTAGTGCATCTCGGAACCGTCGACCGTGACGTACTTCGACTCGAAGGGGAACTCCGCTGAGATCTCCGAGGTGTCAGTCACGACTCCCCCTCAGGTGGTAGGCGTGGAACTCGCTCGCGGTACGTAGCTTCATCCGACTGTTCCTTTCTTTTTGCAACACATGACGTAAAAGGACTCTAGCCCATGTTGTGGATACAATGCAACGCATGTTGCAAAACAAATCGACCCAGGATCGGAAGATGCACTGATGGGCCGGCCGCGATCGTTCGAAGAGTCAGATCTTCTCGAAGAGGTGATGGTGGCCTTCTGGCGTAACGGCTACACCGCAACAACCTACCGCAGCCTCGAGAGTCTCTCCGGGGTCGGGATACGCAGTCTGGCCAATACCTTTGGCGAGAAAGACGAACTGTTCACAAAGGCCCTCTCTCGCTACCACGACATGGTGGCCAACAACCTCGCGATGATGTTCGACCCACCTTCGGTTGACGCCATCGTTCGTGTCTTCGAGCGTGTCAGTTCGCCCGCCGATCGCGGCGATGCTCGCAGTTCCGGTTGCCTCATGGTCAACACTGTCTTCGAGATCGATGAACCCACGGGGAACATCGGTCACAAGATTGCTGCCTATCGCGACCTGTGGAAGTCCACCTTCCAGCAAGCGCTCGAATCCGACAACATCGCTGACGCCGAAGCGAGGGCAGAATTCCTCGTCGGAGCGTTGTGGGGTGCCCTCAGCCAGATCCGCCTCGCTGGTGACACCACGGCCGCCCAACCGATTACGACAGTAGTCATCCAAACGGTCCGCAGCTGGTCCCAATCGATTGAGAGTGCCTTGTAGCCGAGACCCTTGGGGACCCGCATGGCATCACGATCTCATGCATGGGCTTGCCAGAGGACCAGGACCACGGACACGGATCCAAGCATGGATACTTCACACTCGTGTCTTCGTCTGGTTGACTCGACACACTTGGGTGTCTCACGTCGCAGCGGGAATCTCTCGCGACCCACGAGGTCAGAGACTATGTTCTGTGCATGGAAGACAGCACCGAACCACCACAGTCCGATCAAGGTGAGACATTCTCAACCAAGGTGAAAGCGATCACTGGCTTGATCATCGCTGTGGGTACGGTCATCACTGCGGCCGCTCTGTTCTACAACCCATCGCCCTCGCCAGACACACCCCCAACGACACACATTGAAGCCGCAGCGACCACCACTGTCCCATCAACAACGCCCACATCCGCAGCGACAGACACATCGTCTGGGATGACGCAGGCCACCAAAGTCGCAACCGCCACGGAACCGCCATCGACGACGCTCACGACCGTCACATCGTCAACAACAACCACAACGGAACCACCACTGAACGTTTTCGTGGAAGCCGATCCTGCCATCTTCATCGAAAATCCCATGCAAGGATTCAGCTATGTGTTCACAGGAACGCTTGGCCAGGTCGGCGCCCCGCCATCAGATGATTGCCGCACTTGGCATAACTGGGCCATGAATATCGGAGGAGCCGATAGTGGAGGTAGCTTGACCGGCCCGATGTTCCAGCTCTCGATGACCACCACGACCGACCATACGATTCTGATTGATGGCTTCACGGTTGAAGTCACACGGCGGGACCCGCCGGTTCACGGCCTAGCTGTGTTCTGCCCGGTGGGTGGTGCCGCCCTGCTTCCTCGTCTCATCCAGCTCGACCTGGACGTCGATCCACCCGTTGTCACCTATCTCGCGCCGACATCTGACCACTACGAGGCGAGGGACTTCTCTTTCTCGATTGCTCCGGGTGAAATAGAGATCTTCGAAGTGTCGGCCGTGACCACCGACTGCGATTGTGATTGGACCGGGACCGTTCACTACGTTGACATCGCCAGCGGCGAACGGGGCACTATCGAGATCACCAACGATGGTGAGCCATTCCGAACCTCGGCATCGCGGAACGCTTCGTCGTACCTCTGGACGGGTGATTGGACACCGTGGTCACAGTCCTGAGTGCTCGACCTTGATTCCCGCTGGATGCCAACGAGTGACGGCCTCCAGGTATCTCAGGACGAACTAACACTCGAAGGCGGGACCATGCAGAGCTACGGTGACTTCGCTGCCAAGCACGGCCTTGTGCTCGATGATGTGGGACCCTGCACATTCTGTGGCGCTGTCCTCGACCGGTCTGTGAATGAATGCATGGAGATTTTCGAACTGGGGTTTGGTGGCCTCAACCTCACAGCACCGCAGGACAACGTCTTCCGGTTCTTCATCGTGGATGCCCATGCTCTACAGCATCCCGAGCTTCACGGCCGGTGGAGCAGCCATTTCACCTGGCCCGCCTTGTGACAGTCTTCAACGATGGCGTCGTGTGGGGGTACTCGGTTTCTCCGCGGTTGGGTGCGGCACTTGACGTTCACAGAACTGGCGCTCCTGGCGAACGATTGGTCGCCCTAAGGCCCGGGGAGCGTGGTACGTACACTGTCTCTGACGTGCAGGCAGTCCGCGATGACGAGGCTGCCTATAGAGCAGCGATCCATGCGTGGGCGCGTTCAGTCCACGCAGCATGGGTGAGCGAGCACAAGAACGTGCTATCGGTCGTGCAACGCTTCCTCGCGACGCGCTTCTGACGCATACCGGCATCAGCTGCTGCGCTCGTTCATCGCACATAGAGACAAGAAGCTATCGAGAGTCCTATCCCTCCTGAGGCTTGTGCCAGCTGAATTGTCTTCTCCGGAGACCGGAGTGTTGCCACCGGTCAAGAAAACGGTGAGAGCTGAGTGCATCTCGAGGGCTGTCACAGCGGCTGGCAGGTCAGTTCGATACCCCAGGATCAATATATCATCCGTGCGTGTCGGGTGATGGCTCCAGGATCACAACGGCGGTCTCAGCAGACCGGAGCGCCGCGTAGCCGTCCAGGTTCGTATCGATCTCACGCCACCGCGCCCACAGCCGCGATCGCTCCTCGCCTTCAGCCGCCCGTCCGATGACGCGATGTCCGCCGCCCGCGAGATCGACTCTGGCTTCGGGATGCGCCTGAAGGTTGAGCCACCAGGCAGGTTCGGCATCAGCCCATCCGTTCATCGCCATCGTGACCAGGTTCGGACCATCATCGAAGTATCCGAGGATCACGCTCCGCTCCTGGCCGCTGCGACGCCCCGTGGTCGTAAGACGCATCATGCCCCAGCGATTGGCCTTTGCACTCCTCAGTCCAACACGGCCACCGGTAACGCGGTACAAACCGCGATGCGTCGACCATGCCAGGCGAACGAACCACCTCGGGGGAAGCCGCGCTGACTTCTTGCGATCATCTGACATCAGGAACTCCTCAGGGTGATTACCCACCCAAGTTTAGTCTCGGTCACATACCTCGCCCCAACAATCAACTTGGAAGCGGTGCCACGTGCCGGTATCCGCACGCTCAGGTTTGACAGGCCCGCTGGGGGGATTCCGGACGCGAGGAAGCCCCTGAGAATGTGGGTATCCCAAGGGCTCTCTTCGTAACGGGGGCAGGATTTGAACCTGCGACCTTCGGGTTATGAGTCCGATGAGGCAGTCCGCGTTGGTATCGGGCAAGGCTCAGGATGGCGACGCGATGCGCTGTCTCATTCGGATTGGCGATGTCGCGACCGGGGGAATTCGTTGGGTGATGGTTTGACACAGGTGACCGGGGTTCCGCTGATGAGACGATCCTTGCACTGGGCAGCCAACCGCTCTGCCTGATCGGCCGGCGGCCGCTAGGTCCAAAGCGTAGAGATCGGGGCAGCAACGATTCCATCGCCGAGTGGGTATGAATCCGGGCCGGTGTGGAGTACGACTCCACCGACGAATCTGTTCCCGAGTTCCTTCCGGAGCCATTGCAGGTGCCGGGCATCGCCTGGCGACGGTGCGCTGGAGGCCTTGACCTCGATCGCGATGACGCTCTGTCCGCCAAGTTCGATAATGACATCGATCTCGTGGCGGCCCTGCTCCTGACGAGCGTGATACAACCGCGACCGCGTGTCGGTAGTCGCCACCTCAGCACGTAGCTGAGCTGTGACGAAGGTATCGAGGAGTCGTCCAAGCAAATCACCATCCCGGAGTACTGCGTTCGTGTCGACGCCGAGTGTTCCGCCAAGCAGGGAAGGGTCGACGAGGTATCTCTTGGGCGCCCGGGTGAGACGCTTGAGTCGATTGGAGGTCCAGGCGGGCAGATGGTCAACAACCATCAGATTCTGTAGCAGATGCTCGTACGCAAGTGCCGTCTTGTAGTTGATTCCCGCGGCGTCGTAGATCGTCTTATGGTCGGCGAGACCGGCCGAGTTGAGCGCGTATGCCTCGAAGTACCGCCTGAGGCGAGCCGGATCCCTCCCACCGTCGACAGTCAGCGCGTCTCTGGTCAGCAACTGATCGACATAGCCCTCGAGCCACCACTCTCGGGCACGTTCCGTTAGATCCAGCGACGCTTCAGGGAAGCCACCGCGCAGGGCGAGTTCAACGTAGCCACGCAGGTCCGGTGTGTCGTCAGCGACGGTCAGTTCCTCACCCGCCACCACTCGACTCACGAGGGGTCGGGTTGGCCTCGAGTGCTGCTCCCCAACGGTGAGTGGATACATCGCTACCCGAACCACCCGGCCTGTCCCCGGCCAAGTTACGGCATCGAGATCGGCGCGGACAGAACCCGTCAGAAGGAACCGACCTGGTCGACTATCGGTATCAACAGCGCGCTTCACCGCGCCGAGAACCTCAGGGACTGCTTGCCATTCGTCCAGCAGGATCGGCTCGGTCAGACCACGCAGAGCGGCATCGGCATCGGCACGAAACGCGGCCGCCTCCGCAGGCCGATCGAGTCGGATAAGGGTCTCTGCATGACGAGTTGCCGTGGTCGTCTTGCCTGTAGCTCGCGGGCCCACGAGCATGATCGCGGGTAGCTCGGAGAGTAACTCAGACAACAACGGATCAACGAGACGCTTGCGATATTCGGACATCGACCGCATAATACCACTTTCCCGCATGGTTGACTACCACTCTTCCACACTGCTTGTTACTAGTTTCCCACACCGCAAACCGTTATCTTCCACCGCAAGCCTCTCGACCCATGAATAACACGTGATACCCAAGAGACTCTTGCGTGGCAGCCTCAAGATCTGAACCTAAGTCCTTGGACCCCAGCGAGTGGAATCACCATCTACGTGAACCGGAGTCTTGCCACGAGGCAGAAGACAGCGGGAGCCGGGCGAGCGACTCGAAAGCTCGACCTCCGGATTATGAGCCCGAAGAGGCAGCGGACTCCATCACGCCCTGTCGTTGTCGAGACCTGGCTGTGCGATCAGGACCCGCGTATCGTTACCGCGGCGTTGGCGGCTCCTTGGAGTGATACCGGTCGAGGTGTTCGAGGTCTTTCGAGCGGCCTGTGGATTCTTTCAACGCAATCTAGGTTTGCACAGAGATCACCACAACCGACTGGCCCTCGAGAGATCCCCGGGTCGCTTCAGGAACCAGACCGCTATATCCGTTCGGGGCTCCGTCAGGGAAGAACACGATGTCGAGCGGACCGAAGGACGTAATGAGGTGCAGCGTGTCGTACTGTGCCCAGTTCTCCACCAGAACTCGTGGAAACCGCGTTCCCGCCTCGCCGGCAGTGGCAGATCGTGAAGGAGCGCCGCAATCCCACCAATGGCGACGAACTGGACATCATGCCGGTTCCAGACCCCGCACCATCTCGCCAGCATCGAGTTCAGGCACGTGACGACCGAGCACGCTCACGCGAGTTGAATTCGGCTACCTGGTCGGGGG